>DATKCC010000001.1:0-5802 GCA_035513375.1 Thermoanaerobaculia bacterium
CCTTCGTCGAGCTCCGATGGGAGGACCGGTCCGAGGACGAGCTGGGGTTCCGCGTCTACCGCGCGGCCGGCGGCGGCTCGCTCACGCTCCTGACCACCCTCGACTCCGATGTCACCCGTTACTTCGACGACTCGATCGCCCCGGCGACCACCTACCAGTACCGACTCGCGGCCTTCAATGCCAAGGGAGAGAGCGCCCGGTCCGACGCCGCGGTGGTAATCGTGCCGCCGCTGACCCCGGTGAGCGTGGGGCTCTCCGTGCCGCCGCCGATCGATGCGCGGGTCGGCCAGCCGGTCGAGTTCCTGGCGCAGTTCACCGGCCCGGCCGAGACCGCTGAATGGGACTTCGGGGGCGGAGCTGTCGGCTTCAACGACACTCCCTGCGCCCCCGGCGCCTTCTGCCGGAGCCAGGTCTTCACCACCCCCGGCCCCAGGACCGTGTCGGTAACGATCACCGGCGACTTCGGCCAGGTGGCCCACGACACGCTCGACGTGGTGGTCGCCGACGCGCCCTTCGAGACCGCGAGCTCGGCTGCCTTCGTCCAGACCGTGATCTTCGGCCGCCGGGGCGAGACCGGCACTTTCGAGAGCAATCTGTGGCTCCACAACGCCGGTGACCAGGCGGCCGTGGTCGAGCTCTCCTACCTGCCCCGGGGGCTCGAGGCGCCGCCCGCGCCACGCTCGCTCACCCTCGCTCCCGCCGAGTCCGCGTTCCTGCCCAACGTCCTCGAGAAGGTCTTCGGGGTCTCGGCCGGCCAGGGCTCCCTCACGCTGGAGGCCACCCACGCCGACCTCGGGGACGGGAGCCTGCCGCGCCTCCTGAGCGTCACCCGCTCCTTCGTCGAGCTCGCCAACCGCGCTCAAGGGAGCTTCGGCCAGCTCGTGCCGGAGCAGCGCGCGGACTCCTGGACCGCGAACGAGAAGGTCGCCACCGGGATCCTCCAGGGCGGCGGCTTCCTGAGCACGCTGCTCGCGGTCAACGTCGACGACCGAGGGGGGCAAGTCGAGGTGGAGCTCTTCGACCGGCACGGCGACCCGGTCGGGGACCCGGCGATTTTCGCGCTGGGCAGCGGCGTGATGCGCTTCCGGCCGACGAGCGAGCTCTTCCCCATGGTCGCCGACCACGAGGGGCCGTTCACCGCGAGGTTCTCGTCGAACGGCATCCGCTTTCTCGCCTCCTCCACCCTGCTCGAGACCGGCAGCGAAGACCAGATCTTCCTGCTTGCCAGCGAGCCGCTAGCAGGCGCGGAGATCCTGCTCCCGCGGGTGGTCCGCAGCCCGGGGCAATTCGGGGTCTTCCTCACCACCCAGGCCTCGATCCTGAACCAGGCCTCGGTGCCCACCGAGCTCACCTTCCAGCTCCTCCTCCGGGGTCAGGACAACTCGGCTCCGCTCGAGGCCAAGCGCACCGTACCAGCGGGCGGCGTCCTGTTCCTCGAGGACCTGATCGAGGACCTCTTCGGACTGGACATCGCAACCGGAGCGCTCCAGGTGATCTGGGAGAACGCCCAGGGGATCGCTCCGCGAATCGTCGGCATGACCCTGTCGGAGAACCCGCAGGGGCAGGTGTTCGGTATGGCGATCGAGGGCCGCACCCTGGACGAGGCGGTGACCGACACCGGAGTCGACTTCGCCATCGAGCAGTCCGCCCTGTTCCGGAGCCAGTACGGCTGCGTCAACCTCAGGAGCGGCCGGACCGAGCTCCTGTTGACCCTGCGCGACGCCAACGGCGCCGAGCTCGGCCAGACCACCCTTGTGCTCAAGGCGCGCCAGCACCTCGAGCTCAACCTGACGACCCTCTTCGGGCCGGCAGCCGAGTCCGGCCGGAACTGGTCGGTGACGACCGAGGTCGTCTCCGGCGGCCCGGTCATGACCTATCTGGCAAACATCAACGCCAGCGGCGATGTCTTCTTCGTCCCGGGCCGCCCGCACTAGGCGAAGCTGAAGGGGACGCGGCCATGCCGCGTTGCGGAAAACCCCGGCCGCCCTCCGCCGGCTTTCCGCCCCGCCGGCGGAAAATTCTTCAAACCGTTGATAACAGAGGATTTGCGCTCTCTGCACAAATCCCTGTTCAAAGCGCTCTCGGCCCTGGAATCTCCGCGACTTCCACCTGCCGTCACCAGGCTTTCCACAGCGTTTTCCGCAGCGCCTGTGGAGCGAACGGGCCGGTGCAGGTCGGCGGGAAGAGTCGGGGGTCGGTGCCGGCGAGGACCGTCGCCGGAGGCAGGCCGCCGAGCCGGGCGGCGGCCTCGGACGCCAAGGGGATGAGACCGATGCGAGCCGGCCACGGCGTGCGCCGGAAGGTGTGGAGCGCGACCGATTCCGCCGGAGTCCGGTCGAAAACGAGCGCCAGCTCGTCGATGCGCCCGGCTGCCGCCGGCGCTCTCCGCCCCGCCAGGGACTGGACACGGCCGACGAGATCGGCCCGCCAGCCCAGGTCGATGCCGGGAGTCTCGGCGAGGGTCCGGACCGAGCGCTCGAGGAGCTCCGGGCGGTCCGTGAACAAGCCGGCCGCCGCGAGGCGCGGCTCGGCGGCGAGCGCGCGGGCGCCGAGGGCCGCCGGATCGTGGAGTGGCGAGCCGGCCTCGAGCAGCGCGAAGGGCGCCAGGGCGCCCAGGGGAGCGAGGGCGCACGCCCGCTCGAAGCATGCGGCGGCCAGGCCCCGATCGGTCCAGGCCGTGACCAGACCGGCGGCCAGCCAGAGCGGCGCCACGCCGCGGCCCGACTCCGCCGCCGCCACCGCTTCGGCGGCCGCCGAGCGGAGGTCGCCCGGGACGGGATCGGCCGGGTTCGCAGCTACGGACCCCACCGTCGCCGCGTCCTCACCGAGAAGCCAGGCCCGGCGGGCGCGGTAGAGCGGGAACGCCGGATCGAGCGCCACCGCCCGGTCGAGCTCACGCAGGGCCGTCGATCGCGGCGCGCCGACCGCCCGGTCGTATGCCCGATGGGCGAGGCCGAGCGGAGCGAGGACCAGAATCGCGGCCACGGAGTAGGCGGCCGGCGCCCGCCGCGCCACCCAAACAGGGATGCGCCCGGGGCCGACGAGAGCGGCGCGCTCCTCGCTCTGGCGGCTCCCTCTCCCGGCGAGTGCCGCGCCAGCGGCCACGGCTACGGCCACCGGCAGCGCCGCGACCCGCCAGTCGGCCGTGGCGAATCCGACCACCGCGGCGCCGGCGAGGCCCAGGAGCCCGGCGTCGAGGAAGCCCCGGTCGGCGGGTTTCCGGCGCCGTTCGCGCAGGCGGCGGAGGCCGAAGAGCGCGATCGCCGCCGCGGCCAGAACCGCCCCGGGCAGGCCGAGCTCGTAGGCCGCCGCGAGCGGCAGCAGATGGAGCTCGCCGACCGCCTCGTCCGGCGGATTGACCCCCGGCTCGGGCCGCAGGAAAGCGGCCAGTGTCCACGCCGTCGCCCCGGGTCCCAATCCCGTCAGGGGGCTCTCCCGGACTGCGTCCCAACCCGCCCGCCAGTAGACCCGCCGGGCGTCGAAGGAGGGGTCGCGGCCGCGGAGGAGATCAGCGAGACCGGGACCGGCGAGGAGCGCGGCGGCCACCAGGGCGGCGCCCGCCAGCGTGAGCTTCCGAGCAACGGATCGAGCGCTCTTCGCCCGCTCCGCGAGGGCCGGGCCAGAGCCGAGCCATGCCGCGCATGCGAGGGTCCCTTGGAGAGCGAGCGCGAGCCCGCCCGCGAGCGAGCGGCCGGCGACGACCGCGGCGACGCCCAGGAGACCGGCTCCCGCGGCGAGAAGGCGCCAGCCGCCGCGCTCCCGCCAGCCGAGCAGAGCGAGCGGCAGGAGCGGGACGACCCAGGCCGTGAGGTGGAGGTGCTGGCCCACGGGGAGGGACGGCCGCGCGACCGCGCCGCCGAGCCACTGGACGAGCGCCCACCCCGCCACCAGCGCCACGGCGGCCGCGATCGAGCGGCTCCCCCACCGGCGGGCGCGCTCGCTCCGCCACCGGCAGGCGACCACCGCCGGCAGGAGGAGATAGGCCGGCAGGAGCGCCGCCGCGACTCGCCCGGCGCGCGGCACCGGCGAGAGCCACCAGGCGACGACGGCGGCGGCGAGCAGGGCCCAGGGTAGGAGGAGCCCGGGTGAGCCCAGCCGCCAGGGGTCCCGCCACTCGCGACCCGCCGCGGCGGCCAGCGCCAGGACCGCCAGCTGAGCCGCCGCCGCCGCCGCCCAGCCTGCGCCGCCGGCGAAAGTGCCGCACCAGAGGGCGAAGAGGAGGACGAGGGCGGCTGGCAGGAGGCCGGGCACCATTGCCAGAGTCTAGCGGGCGCTAGAATGGGTCGGGACGCAGCCGGCGTCGGCGCCCCGACCGAAGATCCCTTCATCTCAGGAGGCATTCATGGCCGTCACCACCACCCGCACCCAAGAGCTCCTGCGCCGCCTGGGGGTGGAAGACGATAATCCCGGCGCTTTCGACGGCGAGTGGATCGCGACCTCCGGCTTGTCGGTCGAGTCGACCAACCCGGCGACCGGCGAGCCCCTGGCTGCGGTGCGCGCCGCCGGCCCCGAAGCCTATGAGCGGGTCGCCCGGAGCGCGGTCGCGGCTTTCGAGGCCTGGCGGGAGTGGCCCGCGCCGAAACGCGGCGAGGTGGTGCGGCAGCTCGGCGAGGAGCTGCGCCGGGTGAAGGAGGACCTCGGGACCCTGGTCACTCTCGAGGCCGGGAAGATCAGGACCGAGGGGCTGGGCGAGGTCCAGGAGATGATCGACATGTGCGATCTCGCGGTCGGCATGTCGCGCCAGCTCTACGGCAAGACCATGCACTCGGAACGGCCCTTCCACCGGATGTACGAGCAGTGGCATCCCCTGGGGCCGGTCGGGATCATCACCGCCTTCAACTTCCCCGTAGCCGTCTGGGCCTGGAACGCCGCGGTCGCCGCCGTCTGCGGCGACTCGATGATCTGGAAGCCGAGCCACGAGACGCCGCTCACCGCCGTGGCCGTCAGCCGGATCGCCGAGCGGGTGCTCGCGGCCAACGACGCGCCGCCGATCTTCGGCCTGGTGGTGGCCGACCGGGAGGTGGGCCAGCTGATGACCGCCGACCGACGGCTACCGCTCATCTCGGCGACGGGCTCGGTCACCATGGGCAAGGCCGTCGGTATGGCGGTGTCCGAGCGCGTCGGCCGCTCGCTGCTCGAGCTCGGCGGCAACAACGGCATCGTGGTGACCGAGAGCGCCGATCTCGACCTGGCGCTGCGCGCCGTGCTGTTCGCCGCCTTCGGTACCGCCGGCCAGCGCTGCACGAGCGCCCGGCGCCTGTTCCTCCAGCGCGGGATCGCCTCCGAGATGAAGGAGCGCCTGGTCAAGGCCGCGCGTTCGATCCCGATCGGCGACCCGATGGCGGACGGCGTGTTGATGGGGCCGCTGATCAACCAGCGGGCGGTCGACACCATGATGCGAGCCCTGGCGACGATCCGCGGCCAGGGCGGGGAGGTGCTCTCGGGCGGCGGGCGGCTCGATCGGCCGGGCTTCTTCGTCGAGCCGACGGTGGTGGCCGCCCGGGTCCAGATGCCGATCACCTGCGAGGAGACCTTCGCGCCGATCCTCTACGTATTCGAGTTCGACGACCTCGACGAGGCGATCGCCGCTCACAACGCGGTCCCCCAGGGCTTGTCCTCGGCGATCTTCACCTCGAACGTCCGCGAGGCGGAGCGTTTCCTGGCCGCCACCGGCAGCGACTGCGGCATCGCCAACGTCAACATCGCGACCTCCGGCGCCGAGATCGGGGGCGCTTTCGGCGGCGAGAAGGAGACCGGCGGCGGCCGCGAAGCCGGCTCGGACTCCTGGAAGATCTACATGCG
>DATKCC010000002.1:0-7953 GCA_035513375.1 Thermoanaerobaculia bacterium
GGAGTGGCGTGGGGGTGGGGTAGCGGGCGGGGGTGGGGGGGGCCGGGGGCGCGCTGGCCGGGGAACGGCGGGCGCTTCTGGGTTGGGGAGGCGTTGGCGCCCGCCTCGGCATCGCCTCGCCGCGGGGCGGCTGGTGGTCGAGGAAGCGATGGGGAGCGGGCTCGGCGAGTGACGTCCCCGGCCAGCGCGCCCCCGGCCCCTTCACCGTCGTCGGCTTCGCCGCCCCCCGCCCCGCACTCTCGGGTCTTGGCGTCCCCGCCCTCTGGCTCTTGGGGGAGTAGGGGAGTGGCTCGGCGATGGTGGTGGCTGAGAGCGGGTGGGCGTCCGGGATGTAGGGTGCGCCTTGCTTGCCCTGAGCGTAGCCGAAGGGGCGCACCGGGTAGATCGGGGGCGCGATCGGATAGCCTTGGCGGCCCCGGGATCTTCTTCACCGATCGAAAGGACCTTTGGCATGCTCGTCTCGAACCGCCTCGCGTTCGTCGTCGCCGTCTCGCTGCTCGGCTCGGGCCTGCCGGCCCTCGCCCAGGAGCTGACGCTGGAGCGGATCATGAGCCATCCGGACTGGTTGGGGCGGGCTCCGGAAGCGGCGTGGTGGGCGGACGACGGGCGGTCGGTCTTCTATGAGCGCAAGCGCGAGGGGGAGGAGGCGCGGGACCTGTTCGAGGTCGGGGTCGACGGCGAGCCGACGCGGCGGGTCGAGGACGCCGAGCGGGGGACCATCTCGGTGCCGGGCGGCGACTGGAGTCGCGACCGGACGCGGAAGGTCTTCGCGCGCGAGGGGGACGTCTACCTCCGGGATCTCGCGACCGGCGAGCTCCGCCAGCTCACCCGGACGGCGGCCGCGGAGAGCGGCCCGTTCTTCATGGCCGACGAGAGCAAGGTCGCCTTCCGCCGCGGCGACGCCTTCTTCGTCCGCGACCTCGCGACCGGCCTCGAGTCGCAGCCGGCCGAGGTGCTGGCGGAGAAGGACCCGGCCGAGGCCGAGGACGAGGAGGAGGCCGAGGAGGGCTACCTCGCCCGCCGGGAGGAGGCGCTCTTCGAGGTCGTCCGCCGGAGCGAGGCGGAGGAGCGGGCGGAGCGGGAGCGGCGGCTGGCCGAGCGCGCCGCGGACCCGACCCGCGTGCCGCCGCCCTGGTACCTGGGCGACGACGTCGAGGTGACCGGCCTTCATCTCTCGCCGGCCGGCGACCGGCTGCTGGTGACGGTGGCGCCGAAGGAGCGTGAGGAGGGCAAGCGCGACCTGATGCCGAACTACGTCACCGAGACCGGCTACGTCCTGACCGAGGAGGTCCGCCCGAAGGTCGGCACCGGCGACGGCCGCGGCGAGCGGCTCCTGCTCCTCGACCTCGCCGCCCGCGAGGAGCGCGAGCTCGACTGGCAGGACCTGCCGGGGTTCGACGAGGACCCCCTGGCCGAGCTCCGCGCGGCAGCCGAAGCCCGCAAGGAAGCCGAGGAGAGGGCACGACCAATGAAGCGGCCGAGCTCTGCCTCGGCCGGGGCGGGGGGGGAGAAAGCCGAAGCGCGGGCAGAGCAGGCCGAGGAGGCCGAGGAGGAGCTCGAGGGCGCCGAGGTGGTGGGCGAGGAGGAAGAGGTGGAGATCCGGGAGAGTGAGGAGGACGAGCAGGAGCTCCGCGAGGAGGGCGAGGCCGAGGAGGACGAAGACGGCCTGAAGCGGCCGAGCTCTGCCTCGGCCGGGGCGGGGGACGGGGCCGAGGCCGAGGAGGCCGAGGCCGAGCCCGAGCTCCGCCAGCTCGAGGTCGGCCCGGTCCTGTGGAACGACGACGGCACCCGGGTCGCCGCCATGGTCTTCTCGCTCGACAACAAGGACCGCTGGATCGCGACCGTCGACCTCGGCGAGGGCCGGCTCGTCTCCCGCCACCGCCTCCAGGACCCGGGGTGGATCAACTGGGAGTTCAACGAGCTGGGCTGGCTCGCGGACGGCGAGACCCTCTGGTACCTCTCGGAGGAGGACGGCTACTCCCACCTCTACCTCGTCCCGGCCGCGGGCGGCCCCGCGCGCCGGCTGACCGAGGGGCGGTTCGCGGTCTCGGACGTCACCCTCTCGCCCGACGGCGGCCACCTCTACTTCCGGGCGAACCGCGAGCACCCGGGCATCTGGGAGGTCTACCGGGTGCCGGTCGCCGGCGCCTCCGGGGAGGGCGGCCTCGAGCGCGTCACCCGGCTCGACGACCACGTCGAGTACGTCCTGTCGCCGGACGGCGAGCGGCTTCTTCTCCGCCACTCGAGCGCCGTCCGGCCGCCGGAGCTCTACGTCCAGCCGGCCGGGCCGGCTCCAGGCGGGGCGGCCGCCGAGCCCGGGGCCGGCGAGCCGCCGGTCCGGCTGACCGAGACGGTGAGCGACGAGTACGCCGGGATCGGCTGGCGCGCCCCCGAGCTCGTCGCCGTGCCCTCGCGCCACGGCGCGCCGGGGCCGGTCCACGCCCGGCTCTACCTGCCGGACGGCTTCGACCGGGAGCGGCCCGAGCGCTACCCGGCGGTCGTCTTCATCCACGGCGCCGGCTACCTCCAGGACGCCTTCGACGGCTGGTCCTACTACTTCCGCGAGCACATGTTCCACGAGCTCCTCGCCCGGCGGGGCTACGTCGCGCTCGACCTGGACTACCGCGGCTCGGCCGGCTACGGCCGCGACTGGCGGACCGCGATCTACCGGCGGATGGGCCATCCGGAGCTCGAGGACCTGGCCGACGGCGTGGCCTGGCTCGCCGCGACGAAGAACGTCGACCCGGAGCGGGTCGGGGTCTACGGCGGCTCCTACGGCGGCTTCCTGACCCTCATGGCGCTCTTCCGCGAGCCGGGCCTGTTCGCGGCCGGGGCGGCGCTTCGCCCGGTCACCGACTGGGCGCACTACAACCACCCCTACACCTCGAACATCTTGAACACCCCGGAGCTCGACCCGGAGGCCTACGAGCGGAGCTCGCCGATCGAGCACGCCCAAGGCCTCGCCGCCCCGCTGGTGATGATCCACGGCATGCAGGACGACAACGTCCTGTTCCAGGACACGGTGCGCCTCGCCCAGCGCCTGATCGAGCTCGGCAAGGAGAACTGGTGGGTGGCGCCCTACCCGATCGAGGCCCACGCCTTCGAGGAGCCGTCGTCCTGGCTCGACGCCTACCGGCGGATCCTCGCGCTCTTCGAGACCGAGGTGCGCGGAGCCGAGCGGTAGCGCGCCGATGCCCCACTTCGTGACCTTCGAGGGCCTCGACGGCTCGGGCAAGACCAGCCACCTGCGGCAGGTGGCGGCGCGGCTCGCGGCCGCGGGCGTCGCCCATCGGGTGACCCACGAGCCGGGCGGCACCCCCCTCGGCGAGGCCGTCCGCCGGGTGTTCCTCGACCACCGCTGGGGGGCGATGGACGGCACGGTCGAGCTCCTCCTGGTCTTCGCCAGCCGCCGCCAGCACCTGATCGAGGTGATCGAGCCCGCCCTGGCGCGGGGCGAGCACGTGCTCTGCGACCGCTTCACCGACTCGACCCGCGCCTACCAGGGGGCGGGCCGGGGGGTCGAGCGCGCGCTGATCGAGCGGGTGGACGCGGCGGCGACCGGCGGCCGGTCGCCGGACCGGACGGTGCTCTTCGACCTGCCGCCCGAGCTCGCCCGCGAGCGCGGCGCCGGCGCCCGCGAGGGCACCTCCGCCACCGATCGGCTGGACCGGGAGGAGCTCGCCTTCTACCGCCGGGTGCGCGAGGGCTTCCTCGGCCTCGCCCGGGCCGAGCCCGGGCGCTTCCGGGTGGTCGACTCCTCCGGCGCCAGGGAGGCGACCGCGGCCCAGGTCCGCCGGGCGCTCGCCGACCTCTTCCCGGAGCTCGGCGCGTGAACCTCGAGGGCGCCCTCGGCCTCGCCCGGCGCGGCGAGCTCTACCCCGGGGTGATCCTCCACGGCGGCACCGCCGAGGAGCGGCGCGGGGCGGCCCGGGAGCTCGCCCGGCTGCTCCTCTGCGAGGCGCCGCTCGAGGAGCGGCCGTGCGGCGCCTGCCCGCACTGCCGGCGGATCGCCCCCGACGAGGAGAGCGCCGCCGCGGGCGCCGCCTTCCACCCCGACTTCCAGGTCCTCGAGCGGGACTTGAAGACCTCGACCTCGGTCGACGCGACCAAGGCGTTCCTGCGGACCGCCCAGGTCTCGCCCTTCGAGGCCCGCGGGCAGGTGTTCGTGGTGGCGAGCGCCGAGAGCCTCTCCGGCGAGGCCGCGAACGCCCTGCTGAAGACCCTCGAGGAGCCGCACGTCTCGGCGCCGCGGCACTTCCTGCTCCTGACCCCCTCCCGGCTAGACCTCCTCGCCACCCTGCGCAGCCGATGCCTCTCGATCTACCTGGGCGGCGCGCTGCGCCCTCCGGCCGAGGAGGTGGCGGAGCTCGCCGACGAGCTCGGCCGCGGCCTCGCCGCCTGGGCCAGGACCGGCTCCGCCGCCTGGCTCCTCGCCGCCGCCACCCTGGTCGAGAAGGCGGCCGACTGGAGCGACTCGCGCGCACAGGCGCCCTGGACCCAAGCCGCGGCGGCGATCCTCGCCGCCCGCGAGCGCCCCGGCGTACCGCCCGAGCTCTCCCCCCGCCTCCTCGCCCTCGCCGAGGACCTCCTCCGCGCCCCCGCCTGGCGCCTCCGCGGCATCCCCGCCGCCCGCATCCTCGACGGCCTCGTCGCCCGGCACCTGGGGCGCTGACCCTCAGATCTCGTGCGCCGTCGAGGAGACCGTCCACAGGCTCTCGAGCGGGACCGCGTGGAGCTTTCTGCCGAACGGCACGGGCTCCCGGCCGGCGTAGAGGAGGAGGCCGTACAGGAAGCGCTCCCCGACCGCGTCGGCGAGGTCCCTCAGCCCTCGGAAGTCCCGGGCGCCGGCGCTCGTGCCGGCCTTGACCTCGATGCCGACGCAGCGGCCGGCCGCGTCTTCGAGCACGAAGTCGACCTCCGAGCCGGAGCGGGTGCGGTAGTGGAAGAGCCCGGGCCGGGCGCGGCTCCACGAGATCGCCTTGCGCAGCTCGGCGAAGACGAAGTCCTCGAGCAACCGCCCGCGATCCTCTTGCCGGGCCGCACCCGCATGGCCCTCGAAGCCCAGGAGGTGGGCCGCGAGGCCGGAGTCGGTCAGCAGGAGCTTGGCGGTCCGGGTGAGGCGCTTCCCGGGATTGCCGCTCCACGGTGGGAGGCGCTGGACCAGGAAGGTGGTCTCGAGCAGGGTGAGGTAGCGCTTGAGGGTGGTCTGCGGGAGGCCGCTCTCCCGGGAGAGCTCGGCGAAGTTCGAGGCGTTGCCGAGCCGAGAGGCCAGGAGCGAGAGCAGGCGGGGGACCTCGGTCAGACCCTCGATCCGCGAGAGGTCCCGGACGTCGCGCTGCAGGATGGTCGTCAGGTAAGCGCCGAACCACTCCCGCCGCCGCTCGGCACTGGTACGGGTGCGCACCTCGGGAAAGCCGCCGAGCAGGAGCTCTTCCCAGACCGCGGCGAAGTCGCCGGTCGCCTCCTGCCAATCCGGCTCCTGTCCGGCGAAGAGCACGTCGATGAGCCCTTCCCGGTGACCATGGACCTCCCCCTGGGAGAGGGGCCAGAGGGTCAGGATCTCGAGCCGCCCCACGAGGGACTCGGCCAGGCGCGGCAGCAGCAGGACGTTCGCGGAGCCGGTGAGCAGGAAGCGGCCCGGCCGGCGATCCCGGTCCACGGCTCGCTTGATCGCGAGGAAGAGCTCCGGCGCTCGCTGGACCTCGTCCAGGATCACCGAGCCCTCCAGCGCGTCGACGAATCCTTGCGGGTCGCCGGCCGCCGCCGACAGCACGGAGGCGTCGTCGAGGGTCAGGTAGCGGGCCGGGTGAGCCGTCCGGCCCAGGTGCCGGACGAGCGTGCTCTTGCCCGTCTGACGAGCCCCGTGAAGCAACACGACGGGGGTGTCCGAGAGCGCCGCCAGGAGCCTCGGGGTGAGGTGCCGCGGGTACATGGGCCGCAGCTTAGTCAGGTGATGGCTGCAAATCAACCAGTTCGTGGCTGATTTGCAGCCACTAGACGGCCAATTTGTGCGAGGTGGTGCCCCCCGAAGAACCCCGCCCCGGCCTTGGCCATCGAGCCTCGGCCGGGGCGACTGGTAGAATCCATCGCCCGGGCGGCCGAAGCCGGCCGCTCACACCCAGGTCACCCCCGACTGACGAGAATCCCCAGGAGTCCCGCTCATGAATCCCACCCCCGACCCGAGCCGGAGCCCAAGGCTCGCTCCCGCAGTACGGCTGGCAGTCTCCTTACTCCTGTGTAGCTTCCTGGCCGGCTGCCCGGCCGGGGGCGATAGCGGCGAGGCCGACAAGGCCGGCGCGGCCGGCCAGGAGGTCGGCGACGTCCTTGCCACCGTGGGCGGCGAAGAGGTGACCCGCGCCGAGGTCGAGGCGGCGGCCGCCGAGGCGCTCGAGCAGGTCGAGCAGGGGCTCGTCCAGTGCCGGGCGGAGGCCGAGCTGCAGCGCCACCAGGTGCTCGAGGGCGAGACCCGCAAGCTGGTCCGGGAGCGGCTGCTCGAGGCCGCGGCCGCGGAGCGGGGGATGACCGAGGACCAGCTCCTCCAGGCCGAGGTCCAGAGCCGGGTGGCCGCGGTCACGCCGGCGGACGTCGACGCCTTCTACCAGGGCAACCGCGAGCGGATCGGCCCGGTGACCAAGGAGCAGGTGGCGCCCCAGATCGAGCAGTACCTGCGCCAGCAGCGCGAGTCGGAGGCCTACCAGGCGTTCATCTCCGGCCTCGAGGAGGCGAACCAGGTCGCCTACGAGATCGGGCCCTTCCGCGTCGAGGTCGCGACCGCCGGTGAGCCGGCCCGGGGCTCGGCCGAAGCGCCGGTCACGATCATCGAGTTCTCGGACTTCGAGTGCCCGTTCTGCAGCCGGGTGGTCCCGACCCTCGACCAGATCCAGGAGCACTACGGCGACCGGGTCCGCCTGGTGTTCAAGCAGTTCCCGCTGCGCTCGATCCACCCGAACGCGCAGAAAGCGGCCGAGGCCTCGCTTTGCGCCGAGGAGCAGGGCCGCTTCTGGGAGCTCCACGACGCGATGTTCGCCGATCAGCGCAACCTCGCCGTTCCGGCCCTCAAGGCCAAGGCCGGCGAGGTCGGCCTCGACCCGGCCGCCTTCGCCGACTGCCTGGACTCGGGGCGCTACGCCGAGGCGGTCGAAGAGGACCTCCAGGAGGGCTCCGCGATCGGCATCTCGGGCACCCCGGCGATGGTGATCAATGGCCGGCTGCTGTCGGGCGCGGTCCCCTACGAGGAGATCGCCCGGGTGGTCGACGAGGAGCTGGCCCGCCAGGGCGGCCAGTCCTGAGCGCCTACCGCGGCATCCCCCTGGGCTTCGAGCGCCTGGCTGAGGAGGAGACCCTGCGGCGGGCGCGGGAGCTCTACCGTCGGCTGGACCGCCGGCGGAGCGTCCGGGAGTTCGCCCCCGACCCGGTTCCCCGGGAGGCGATCGAGCTCGCCATCCGCACGGCCTCGACCGCGCCCTCGGGCGCCCACCGCCAGCCCTGGCGGTTCGTGGTCGTCGATGCGCCCGCGATCAAGCGCGAGATCCGGCTGGCAGCGGAGCGAGAGGAGCACGAGAGCTACGTCGGCGGCCGGATGCCCGAGGACTGGCTCCTGGCCCTGGCGCCTCTCGGCACCGACTGGCGCAAGCCCTTCCTCGAGGTCGCTCCCTTTCTGGTGGTGGTCTTCGCCGAGCTCTACGGCCTGGAGCCGGACGGCTCGAAGCGGAAGAACTACTACGTCAAGGAGAGCGTCGGGATCGCGTGCGGCCTGTTCGTGGCCGCGATCCACGAGATGGGCCTCGCCACCCTGACCCACACGCCGAGCCCGATGCGCTTTCTCAACCAGATCCTGGGCCGGCCGGAGAACGAGAAGCCGTTCGTCCTCTTCCCCGTCGGCTATCCGGCCGCGGGCTGCGAGGTGCCGGACCTCACCCGCAAGGGGCTCGACGAGATCGCGATCTGGAACCC
>DATKCC010000003.1:0-2225 GCA_035513375.1 Thermoanaerobaculia bacterium
CCTTCAGCAGCTCCCCCTACCCCCTGTCCGCGAGCCAGCCCTACCGCTCCGGCGTGGCCCTGGGCCCCGCCCCC
The DNA here is from genome assembly GCA_035513375.1 of Thermoanaerobaculia bacterium. Lineage (GTDB taxonomy): Bacteria > Acidobacteriota > Thermoanaerobaculia > Multivoradales > DATKCC01 > DATKCC01. The sequence goes on from DATKCC010000003.1 coordinate 75, forward strand.
GGGGGGGACCTCCTCCCCACCGACCAGGTCGACCGGGTGCCGGTCCTGCTGGAGCTGGGTCGCGGCGAGACCCTCCAGCAGCTCCTCGGCCAGGTCGGCCTCGGCGCCGCCGAGAGCCAGGAGGTCGCCGCCGCCTTCCGCGAGCACTGCAACCTGCGCCGGCTCCGCCCCGGCGATGCCCTTTCCGCCTCCCTCGGACCCGGAGAGCTCCCGATCGCCTTCGAGCTCGCGATCTCCGACCAGGGTCGCGTGAGCGTCGGCCGCGGCGTGGACGGGGGCTGGTCGAGCTCCTTCGAGGCCTTCGTCGAGGAGCGGCGGGTCCGGTCGCTGCGTGGCAGCCTGGACGACGGAGCGCTCACCACCGCGGTCGTCCGCGCGGGCGCCCAGGCCGAGCTTGCGAGCGAGATGGCGGAGGTCCTTCAGTGGGACCTCGACTTCAACCGCGATCTGCGCCACGGCGACCGCTTCGAGGTCCTCTACGAGGAGGTCTACCTCGACGGGCGGCCGCGCGGGATCGGCGATGTCCTCGGTCTTGTCTACGAGAACCGCGGCCAGCGTCTCGAGGCCTACCGCTTCGGTGCCGAGCCGGCCTACTACGACGCGCAAGGCCGGCCGCTCCAGAAGATGTTCCTCCGCTCGCCGCTGCCGTTCTCCCGCGTGACCTCCCGCTTCAGCCACCGCCGGTTCCACCCGGTGCTCAAGACCTACCGCCCCCACTACGGCGTCGACTACGGCGCGCCGGTCGGGACCCCCGTGCGGGCGACCGCCCGCGGCACCGTGGTCTCGGCCGAGTGGAGCGGGGGCGGAGGCAGGATGGTCAAGATCCGGCACGCCAACGGCTACCTCACCGCCTACCTCCACCTCTCCGGGTTCGCCTCCGGGATTCGCGGCGGCGCCCGCGTCGCTCAGGGGCAGGTGATCGGCTACGTCGGCGCGACCGGGCTCGCCACTGCGCCCCACCTCGACTACCGCGTCCAGCACGGCGGCCGGTGGATCGACCCGCTGTCGCTCAAGGGCGTGGAGGCCGAGCCGCTGGCGGGGAGCGAGCTCCCCGAGTTTCTCGCCTGGCGCGATAGCCTGCGCGAGAGCCTCGCCTCGGGCGACGCACCGCAGCTGGCCCCCGAGCCCGGCGGGCCGGACTTCCGGCTCGCCTCGAGCGAGGGCGAACGGGCCGAAGGCGCGCTGCACCCGGCCGGGTGAGCCAGCGGAGGCCCCGATGACCGGCCGCGTGACCGCGCGGGCCTGGTGCCGCGTCGACCTCGCCGGCGGGACCCTCGACATCTGGCCCCTCGGGCTGCTCCATCCCGGCGCCCGCACGATCAACCTGGCGGTGAATCTCCCGGTCACGGCGGAGGTCGCGCCCCGCGCGCGGGGCTACCGCGTGGCTCAGGGCGGCGAGGTGGTCGATGCGGCCGAGCCCGCCGGGTTCGCCCACCATCCCGGCGCGGCCCTCGCCGGCGCGGTCGCCGAAGCCCTCGAGCTGCCGCCCTTCGAGGCCCGCCTGGCGAGCGCCTCGCCCCGCGGCGGCGGCCTCGGGGCGAGCTCGGCCCTGGTCGTGGCCCTGATCGCGGCGGTGGAGGAGCTGTTCGGCCGGCCACGCTCCGCCCCCGAGCGGCTCGCTGCGCTGGGCCGCGACCTCGAAGCCCGGATGATGGGGTTGCCGACCGGCGTACAGGACCACTGGGCGGCGCTTCTGGGCGGTCTCCTGGAGATCTCCTACCAGCCGGGAGGCGAGCGGGTGAGGCGCCTCGAGGCGGACGCCGAGGAGCTCGGTGCGTGCCTGGTGCTGGCGTTCACCGGCCAGAGCCACTTCTCGGCCGCTCAGAACTGGCAGGTCGTCCGCCGGCGCCTGGATGGGGAGGCGGAGGTCGCGAGCCTGCTCCAGGGCATCGCCGGCGCGGCCTCGGAGCTCGCCGAGGCGCTCGAGGCCGGAGACCTCGCTGCTTGCGGGCGGCTGATGGAGCTGGAGTGGAGCTGCCGCCGACGGCTGGCCGATGGGGTCTCGACCCCCCGGATCGAGGAGCTCCTGGCCGCCGCGCGGGCCGCGGGCTCCTGGGGGGGAAAGGCCTGCGGCGCCGGCGGCGGCGGCTCGATCGCCATCCTCTGCCCCCCCGAGCGCCGAGGGGCCGTCGAGCAGTCCCTCACCGCCCG
>DATKCC010000004.1:0-4521 GCA_035513375.1 Thermoanaerobaculia bacterium
GTCCCGTTCCTCGGGGCGTTGCCACGGCGCCTCGCGCGGCGCTACCATTCCGCCATGACTACCGCCAAACTGATCCTCGACGGCGTCGAGCACGAGCTCCCCGTCGTCACCGGCACCGAAGGCGAGATCGGGCTCGATACGAGCGGCCTGCGCTCGGCCACCGGCGCCGTCACCCTCGACCCGGGCTACGGCAACACCGGCTCCTGCACCAGCGCCATCACCTTCATCGATGGCGAGCGCGGGATCCTGCGCTACCGCGGTTACCCGATCGAGGAGATCGCCGAGGGCGCCTCGTTCGTCGAGGTGAGCTACCTGCTGGTCTACGGGCACCTACCCACCCGGGCCGAGCTCGACCGCTTCCGGGAGCAGCTCACCTATCACAGCCTGCTCCACGAGGACATGAAGAAATTCTTCGAGGGGTACCCGCCGTCGGCGCATCCGATGGCGATCCTCTCGGCCATGGTGGCTTCGCTCTCGACCTACTACCGCGACGAGCCGGACCAGGACCTGAACGTCGTCCGCCTGCTGTCGAAGGCCGCCACCATCGCCGCCTTCTCCTACAAGAAGTCGATCGGCCAGCCCTTCATCTACCCGCGCAACGACCTCTCCTACACCGAGAACTTCCTGCACATGATGTTCGCGGTGCCGGCCGAGCCCTACCGCGTGGCGCCGGTGCTCGATCGGGCGCTCAACCTGCTGCTGATCCTCCACGCCGATCACGAGCAGAACTGTTCGACTTCGACCGTGCGGATGGTCGGCTCCTCCCAGGCCAACCTCTTCGCCTCGATCTCGGCCGGGATCTGCGCCCTCTGGGGCCCGCTCCACGGCGGTGCCAACCAGAAGGTGATCGAGATGCTCGAGCAGATCCGCCAGGACGGCTCCGACTACCGCAAGTACGTCCAGATGGCCAAGGACCGGGCCTCCTCATTCCGGCTCATGGGCTTCGGCCACCGGGTCTACAAGAACTTCGACCCGCGGGCGAAGATCTTGAAGCGCGCCGCCGATGAGGTGCTCTCCGAGATGGGGCTCTCGGACCCGCTGCTCGACATCGCCCGCAACCTCGAGGAGGTGGCGCTCTCCGACCCGTTCTTCGTCGAGCGCAAGCTCTACCCGAACGTCGACTTCTACAGCGGCATCCTCTACCGCGCGATGGGCATCCCGACCGAGATGTTCACGGTGATGTTCGCGCTCGGGCGGCTGCCCGGCTGGATCGCCCAGTGGAAGGAGATGGTCGAGGACCCGAAGACCCGCATCGCCCGCCCGCGCCAGATCTATATGGGCGCGACCGAGCGCCGGTTCGAGCCCCTTTCGGCCCGGGAGCACAAGGAGGAGATGGTCCTGGCCTGAGAAGCAGATCCCCAGCGCTCGTAGGGGAGGAGCTTGCCTCCTCCCAGGGGAGCGTGGCCGATGCGCCGCGGGCGGAGAAAAGCTCCGCCCCTACAACCGTCTTGGGCTTGCTCCCGACCTCATGGGTTCCCGGCGAGGTCGAGGAGGAAGGCGTAGATGAAGGCGGTCTCCTTCTGGCTCTTGAAGCGGCCGGTGGTGCCGCCGTGGCCCGCCTCCATATTGGTCTTGAGCAGCAGGGGGCGCGCGTCGGTCTTCAGCGCTCGGAGCTTCGCCACCCATTTGGCCGGCTCCCAGTACTGGACCTGGGAGTCGTGGAGGCCGGTGGTGACCAGGAGACTCGGGTAGGGCCCGGCCGCGACGTTGTCGTAGGGCGAGTAGGAGAGCATGTAGTCGTAGAAGGTCTTCTCGTTCGGGTCGCCCCACTCGTCGTACTCGCCGGTGGTGAGCGGGATCGCCGGATCGAGCATGGTCGTGACGACGTCGACGAAGGGCACCTGGGCGACGACGCCGTCCCAGAGGTCGGGACGCAGGTTGACGACGGCGCCCATCAGCAGGCCGCCCGCCGAGCCGCCCTGGGCGTAGAGCCTGTCCGGGTCGGCCCAGCCCTGCGCGATCAAGAACTCGGCGGCGTCGATGAAATCGGTGAAGGTGTTCTTCTTCTCGAGCAGCCGCCCTTCCTCGTACCAGTCGCGGCCGTAGACCTGGCCGCCCCGGACGTGGGCGATGGCGAAGACGAAGCCGCGGTCGATCAGACTGAGGCGGGCCGAGGAGAAGCTCGGGTCGATGGTGGCGCCGTAGGAGCCGTAGCCGTAGAGCAGCAGCGGCCGGCTCCCGTCCGGCGTGGCGCCCGCCCGGTAAACCAGCGAGACCGGCACCTTCCTGCCGTCGCGGGCCGGAGCGAAGAGCCGCTCGGTCCGATAGTCGGCGGAGTCGAACCCGCCGCCGACCTCGTCGCGCTTGACCAGGATCCGCTCGCGGCTCACCAGATCGTAGTCGTAGGTCGACCACGGCGTCGTCATCGAGCTGTAGGCGAAGCGGACCGTGCCGGTGTCGTACTCGTGGTTATCGGTGAGGAAGGCCGTGTAGGCCGGCTCGTCGAAGTCGATGAAGTGACCCTCCAGGGGCGCGGCGTCCGGTCCGTCGCCGAGGGGGATCACCCGCGGCCGGTTGAGGCCGTCGCGGCGCTCCATGACCACCAGGTGGCCGCGGAAGACCTGGAACGAGCCGAGGTAGACCTCCGGCTGGTGGGGGATGACCTCGCGCCAGCTCGCCCGCGAAGTGTCCCCGACCGGCATCGACACCAGCCGGAAGTTCTTCGCGCCGTCGTTCGTCCGGACATAGAACCGGCCGCCGGCGTGGTCGAGCGAGTGCTCGTGGCCCGGCTCGCGCGGCAGGAGGACCCGGAAGGCCCCCGTGGGGTCGTCGGCGCGCAGATATCGATACTCGTTCGATTCGGTCTGGCTCGAGCCGATGACCAGGTACTCCCGGGACTTGGTCCGGTAGACGTAGCTCGAGAACTGCTCGTCCGGCTCCTCGTAGACCAGGACGTCCGCGGCCGGGTCGGTCCCCAGCACGTGGCGATAGATCCGGTACGAGCGCAGCGTCTCCGGATGCTGCGCGGTGTAGAAGACCGTCCTGCCGTCGCCGGCCCAGGCAAGGTTCGGCGTCTTCTCGGCCAGCACGTCGGGAAGCATCCCGCCGGTCGCGAGGTCCTTGAAGCGCACGGTGTACTTGCGCCGGCCGACCGTGTCCACCGCGAACGCCAGGGTCCGGTTGTCCGGGGAGACCTGGAGGCCGCTGACGGCGTAGAACGAGTGCCCCTCGGCCATCTCGGGCACGTCGAGCATCACCTCCTCCGGCGCCTCGAGGCTCCCCTTCCGGCGGGCGTAGATCGGGTACTCCTCCCCCTCCTCGAAGCGGCGGTAGTACCAGTAGCCGTCGAGCAGATAGGGCGCCGACTCGTCGACCTGCGGGATGCGCGCCACGATCTCGTCGAACAGGTCCTGCTGGAGCGCCCCGGTGTGGGCGGTCATCGCCTCGGTGTAGGCGTTCTCGGCATCGAGGTAGGCGACGACCTCCGGGTCCTGCCGCTCCCGGAGCCAGTAGTAGTCGTCCACCCGGACCTGGCCGTGGGCTTCGAGCCGATGCGGCACGACCTTCGCCACCGGCGGCACCGGCCGGACGGCCGGGGCCTGGGCGGCGGCCTGGAGGACCGCCTCCGGCGCCGCCGCGGGGGGAGCGGGCGCCGTTGCCCCCTGACAAGCGACGAGCGAGGCCAGCATGCAAAGGGCGACGAGGATCTTGAGCGGGATCGGCGGGGTCATCCTGGGCTCCTGTGTGGGAGGCTCCGACGCGCCGTGGGGAGCGACGTCGGTCGGGGCAGGCGGACTCGAGACGCCGAGCATACCCTGCCTGGCGGACGCACCGGCTACCGCGGCGTCGCGTCCGAGAGGCCGCCATCGACCGGGATCGTGGCGCCGGTCGTCGGCGTCTGGCGGCTGGCGAGGAACAGGACGGCTCGGCCGACGTGGCGGGCGGTGACCTCGAGCTTGAGCAGGTTGCGGTCGCGGTAGTAGCCTTCGAGCTCCGACTCGGCGAGGCCGCGGGCGCGCATCCGCGCGGGGCCGACCTCGGCCCACAGACCCGAGCGGCGGTCCTCCTCGCCGAAAACCGCGTCCGGCGCCACCATGTTGACCCGCACGCCGAGCGGCGCGAGCTCGAGGCTCGCGACCCGTGCGAGCTGGTGGGCGGCGGCCTTGGTGGCGCTGTAGGCGCCGAAGGACGCGCCGGGGGCGAAGACGTTCTTGGTCGAGATCAGGACGGCGTCGCCGCCGGTACCCTGGAGGCGGAAGCGGCGGGCCGCCTCGGCGAGGGTCAGCAGAGCGCCGTGCACGTTCACCCGCTCCAGGCGCTCGAAAGCGGCGAGATCCAGGGTCTCGAGGGGAGCGACGTGGGCGGCGCCGGCGCCCACCACCAGCAGGTCCACTCCACCCCACTCCCTAGCCGCGGCGTCGAAGCCCGCGGCCACCGAAGCCGGGTCGGTGACATCCATCGCGACCGCCACCACCCTCCCGGGGAAGGCCTCACCGAGCTCCGCCGCGAGCGAGTCGAGCCGCTCTCCGGGCAGGTCGGACACGACCAGGTGAGCGCCGGCCTCGAGCAGCACCCGCGCGA
>DATKCC010000005.1:0-3010 GCA_035513375.1 Thermoanaerobaculia bacterium
AGCCGGTCTCGACCTCGCGCGGGCCGAGGCCGCGGCCCATCAGCTCCTCGAACACCCGGGTGGCGAGGCGGCGGACCGCCGGCTCGAGCATCCGGGCCGGGATCTCCTCGGCCCGCACCTCGAGCAGGTACTCAGCCATCGGCCCCGCCCTCCTCCTCCGCCGCGACGGCCTCGGCCGGGGCCGGCTCAACGGCCTCCAAAGCACCGCCGCCCTCTTCCGCGGCCTCCACAGCGGCTTCAGCCTCCGCCGACTCGGTCCCCGGCTCCGGCGGAGCCGTATCCCCGCGGCCCTGGAGCAGCGGGAAGCCCAGCTCCTCGCGGCGCTCGACCCAGGCGCCGGCGCAGCGGACGGCGAGGTCGCGGACCCGCTTGATCAGCGCCACCCGTTCGGTCACCGACACCGCGCCGCGGGCGTCGAGGACGTTGAAGTGATGCGAGCATCGGAGCGCGCACTCGTAGGCCGGCACCACCAGCCCCGCCTCCAGGCAGCGGCCCGCCTCGCGCTCGTCGCCCTCGAACCGGAGCCGGTGGAGCTCGACGTCGGCGACCTCGAAGTAGTACCGGGAGAGCTCCACCTCCTCGTCGTGGCGCACCGCGCCGTAGGTGAGGCCGCCCGGGACCCACTCGACGTCGTAGACGCTCCGGGCGAGCCCCAGGAACATCGTCAGGCGCTCGAGGCCGTAGGTGATCTCGGCCGAGACCGGCGAGAGCTCCTGACCGCCCGCCTGCTGGAAGTAGGTGAACTGGGTGATCTCCATGCCGTCGAGCATCACCTGCCAGCCGACGCCCGCGGCGCCGAGGGTCGGCGACTCCCAGTTGTCCTCCTCGAACCGCAGGTCGTGGAGCGTGAGGTCGAGCCCCAGCGCCTCGAGGCTCCGGACGTAGAGCGCCTGGACGTCGTCCGGCGACGGCTTGAGCACCACCTGGAGCTGATAGTGCTTGCCGAGCCGGAAGGGGTTGTCGCCGTAGCGCCCGTCGGCCGGCCGGCGGGACGGCTGGACGTAGGCCGCGCGCCAGGGCTCGGGGCCGAGCACCCGGAGGAAGGTGTCCGGGTGCATGGTGCCGGCCCCGACCTCGAGGTCGTAGGGCTGCTGGAGAACGCAGCCCTGGTCGGCCCAGAACTGGGACAGCTTGAGTATCAGATCCTGGAAGCTTCGCATCGTCTTCGGGAACCTCGAACTACGGCTTACGCGGCGTCCGGCGGCAGGCTCCTCGGGCCGCGTCGAGCCTGCCCGGCGTAGGGTGCGGCTTGCCGCACCGATCCGAAGCGTCCTCGGCCCTTTCTTGGTGCGGCAAGCCGCACCCTACATTCCACACGCGCGGTCGATCCCGCAAGGCGAGGACCGCCCCCTCCCTGGCTTGCGCGCCGGTGCGAGCGCGCGGGGTGATGCGCAGCCGGGCGAGGCGATTCGCCGCTCCTAGACGGGTGACTTTATCGGAGTCTGTTCAGGCGGGGGTGGCCAGGGTCTCCTGCATCACCGTGTAGCTCCGGAGCTCGCGACCCAGGAAGCGCCGTCGGACCTCGCGGGCGAGCTCCTCGGACCGGCGCAGCACCTCGCGCCGCGGCGGCCGGCGCGCCAGGTCGACCAGCCGCTCGCCGCCCAGGCGGCGGAGGAAGTCGAGCACCTCGGACCCCACTTCGAGCGCGCCGGCTCCGGGTCCGGCGCACCGGTCGCAGACCAGCGCCTCGTCCCGGGCCGGCAGCACCGCCCCCCGGTCCGCGAACGGTCGCTCGCAGACCGGGCATTCCCGGGGCGCCGGGAAGATCCCGGACAGGCGCAGCATCCAGGCCTCGAAGTACCGCGCCGCCAGGTCCCGCTCCACCCCGGCGAGGAGGGCCTCGACCGTCGTTTCCAGCAGCCGGAACGGGAGCTCGGACGGCTCGTCCTCCTGGACGAGCTCGGTCAGGTGCTCGGCGAGATAGGCGCCGATCAGGATCCCTTCGAGGTCCTCCTGGAGGCGGTGGGCGGGGCGCTGCACGTCGACCTCGCCGATCCGGACCAGCTCCCGCCCCTCCTTCTCGAACCACCGCACCTGGACTCGCGCGAGCGGCTGGAGCTGCCCCGCGAACCGGCTGTACTTGCGCCGCGCCCCTGACGCGACCCCTTTCTTCTTCCCCCGCTCCCGGGTGAGCAGGGTGACGATCCGGTCGGTCTCCTGGAGGTCGAAGACGTCGAGGATGATCGCCTCGCCCGCGAAGCTCCGCACGGGCGCACGATATCCCAGGGAGGGCCCCAGCTTCCGATCCGCTCTTCGATCGCCCCGCCACCGGCTCGAAGACGATGCAGATAGATACATGGTATCATCTGCATCGGGAGGCAGATGATGCGAACCACGCTCAACCTTGACCGTCGAGCATTGGAGGAAGCGCTCGAAGCGACCCCCGGGAGCACCAAAACCTCTGTCATAAACCAGGCGCTCCGCGAGTACGCGCGGAGACGACGGCTCCGAGGCCTCCTGGCATTCGAGGGCAAGCTCGCGTGGCAAGGCGACCTCGACCAGCTCCGCAAGCGGCGGCCGGAGCCCCGGTGAGGGTCCTGGTCGACACCTCGGCCTGGGTCGACTACTTCAACGCCCATCCGACGGCGGAGCGGGAGACCCTACGCGAGCTGATCGCAGGGGACGACGACCTCTTCACCTGCGGCGTCGTGGTCGCCGAGGTCTTCCAGGGCCTCCGGAAGGAGAAGGGCCGAAAAGCTCTGGCCGACCTCTTCCGGCAGCTCGGCTTCCTCGAGCCGGACGGGATCGATGCCTACTTCCGAGCGGCTACCCTCTATCGCGACCTGCGCGCGCGGGGCATCACGATTCGCTCCACGATCGACTGCCTGATCGCAGTCCTCGCCGAGGCCCACGGCTGCCACCTCCTCACACGCGACCGCGATCTCGCCCGGATTCTTGAGAGCGGCCTCGTAGCCGTCCGGTCCTGGCCGCCGGCGCCCCAGAGACTCCCAGAGACCGCCTGACCCCATCTCCGCGGGATCGGAAGAGCCCTCGTAGGCAGGCCCATCCA
>DATKCC010000006.1:0-4736 GCA_035513375.1 Thermoanaerobaculia bacterium
GCGCTCCAGAGCCGCCTACGACGCCTGGCACGCGCCGGCGGCCGAGCACCTGGATTTCTTCCAGGCCATGAAGCGCTACGACGCCTTCGACCGCGGGCCGACCTGGGTCTTCTACTGCGAGGTGGGCTTGAAGAGCGCCCATCTCGCCGAGGTGATGCAGCGCGCCGGCTTCCGCGCCTACCACGTGGCCGGCGGGGTGCAGGAGCTGATGCGCCGCGAGGCCGCCGAGGACCCGCTCGCCGCCGGGCTCCGCTCGCCGGCGCTGCTCACCGGCTGAGCCTGGATGCGGCCCTTCGCGCGTGACCGTGGTTCCGGCGCGAAACGGCCCGGGGGCCGGCCGGTGGCCTCGTTCGAGCCGCTGGTCCGGCGCCGCCGGCTGGTAATCCTCGTCTATTTCGCGGTGGCCGCAGCTTGCGCGCCCGGGCTCCTGCGGCTGCGGATCGACAACTCGCCGGAGGGCTTCTTCCTCCGGGACGCGGCGGCGCTCGAGCGCCTCCAACGGCTGGAGCTCGACTTCGGCCGCGACCGGGCGGTGCGGCTGGTGATCGAGGGGGAGGGCCTCTGGACTCGGGAAGGCCTCGCGCGGCTGGCGGCGCTCGAGGAGGCGACCGCGGATCCGCGCCGGGCGACGGGCGGGGTCTACGGCGTGGCCGGGCTCTACAGCCACCACCGCTGGCACCTCCCGGTGTGGCCGCCCACCGACCCCAAGGGGTTCCGGGAGCTGGTCCTCGCGGACCCCCTTGACCGGAGCGCCGGGTGGGTGAGCCGCGACGGGCGCGCGGTCACCGTCCTGGCCGGGCTGTTCGGGATGGCACCGGAGCGCCGTGAGGCGACTCTGGAGGCGCTCCAGGCGCTCCTGCCGGAATCCCAAGGGTTCGTGGCCGGCCTGCCGGTCCTCAACCAGGCGGTCGACGACGCCCTCGCCGAGCTCGCCGGGCGCCTGCTGCCGGCGGCCCTGCTGGCGGCCGTGGTCCTCCTCCTGGTCCTCTTCCGCCGTCCCGCGGTCGCCCTCCTGCCGCTGGCCCTGGTGGCGGTCTCCCAAACGGTGCTCTTCGGCGCCATGGGCTACGCCGGACAGCGCCTGGACGTGGTGACCATGATCCTGGCGCCGCTGGTGTTCGTGATCGCCCTGGCCACGGGCGTCCACGTGCTCGCCTACCACCGGAGGATGGCGGCCTCCGGGGCGCCGGAGCGAGCGCCGGAGCAGGCCGTCCTCGCCACGTATAGGGTGAAGGCGTGGCCGGTGCTGTGGACCGGGCTGACGACCTGCGTGGGCTTCGGCTCGCTGGCGGTGGCCGGGACGCCGCCGGTCCGCATGCTCGGCCTCTGGGCGGCCTTCGGCATCGCCTACCAGACGCTAGCGGCGCTGAGCTTCTACCCGGCGCTCCTCGCGTCCGTGAGCTCCTCGGCAAGAGCGGAGCGCCCCCCTCACCCTGACCCTCTCCCCCCGCGCGCGGGTGGAGAGGGCACCGCCACCCACTCGGAGCTCGAGACGGTCGAGAAGAGGGAGCTCCCTCTTCCGCGGGACGGGGGAGAGGGCCGGGGTGAGGGGGGTGCCGGGCGCCGGCTGAGCCGCCTGGGGAGGAGCTGGGCGAGCTGGGCGGTGGCCCATCGCGGAGTGGTGTTCGCGGCCTTCGGCGCGGTGGCCCTGGTGGCGGCGCTCGGGCTGCCTCGGCTCGCGCTCGAGACCAGCGTGCTCGAGCTCTTCGAGCCGGACCGGCCGGTGCGGGCGCGGATCGCGGAGCTCGAGGAGCTCGGGATCGGGGCGGTCTCGGCGAGCCTGGTGCTCGCCGCGCCCGAGGGGACCTCGCTCGGCGAGCCGGAGGCCCTCCGGCGGCTGGCGGCGCTCGCCGCGGAGCTGCGCGCGGATCCCCTGGTGCTCGGGGCGGTCTCCGCCGGGGACCTGGCGGGCGCCGTCGCCCGCTATGCGCCCCCCGCGGAGCGGTCCCCGGAGACGGACCGCCTGGCCGCCTCCCGCGCGCGCCTGGATCGGGAGCCCGATCTCTCCCGGCTGCTCGGCACCCTCGAGATCTCCGGCGGCGAGCGCACCCGGGTGATCGTCTTCACCCGGATGCGGGGCCACCGCGAGCTCGCCCCCCTCTACCGCCGGGCCGAGGAGCTGGCCCGCCGGGCGTTCCCGGAAGCCGCGGTCTGGACCACCGGACAATACCCGATGATCCTGGCCGGCCAGCGCAGCCTGCTGCGCACCTTGGTGGCCTCGTTGTCCGTGACCTCCCTCCTCATCGCGGGGATCCTCCGCTGGCTCCTGGGGAGCGCGGCGCTCACCCTCCGGGCCCTCGCCCCGAACGCCTGGACGGTCCTCCTGGTCCTGGGCGCCATGGGCTGGCTGGGCCTGCCGGTGGACGGCGCCACGGTGATGCTCGCCGCGGTGGTCCTCGGGCTGGCGGTCGACGACACCCTCCACGGCCTGGGCCACTTCCGGCGGCTCGTCGGCGCCGGCGAGCGAGGCCTGGCGCCCGACCGCGCGGTGGTCGAGACCCTGGCCGAGACCGCGCCCGGGCACGTCTCGACCTCGCTCGTCCTCGCCCTGGGGTTCGCGGTCTGCGCCCTGTCGAGCCTGGTGCCGATCGCCCGCTTCGGCGCCCTGGCGGTGCTGGGCCTGGCCGGCGCCCTGGCCGCCGACCTCCTGTTGCTGCCGGCGCTACTGGCCGGAGCGCCGGAGCGAGCCGTGGCGCGGCTCTCGAGGGAGCGCCCCTGAGCGTGCGCCGTTCGGGGTCAGGAGAGGTGAAGCGATCGGCCGCTGCCGGGCCCTATGCCTGGCGGTGGAGCAGCCAGGCGCCGCCGGCGAGCAGCAGCAGCGTGAGGAGCGCGAGGCCCAGCGGCGTGAGCTCGGGGATCTCCAGAACCGACTGCAGGAGGATGGCCGTCCACTCGCCCTCGGTGTCCACGAACGGGCCCTGGGTGACGATCATCGTCCCGGTCCCCCCGGGGTTGGGCGAGATCGTCCCGTCGAAGGTGGCGACGCCCGAAGGGTCCCCGCCGTCGATGAAGCCGGTGATGAAGATCACCCCTCCGTCCTCGTTCAGCGAGCCGGTGAGGTCGCCGATCATCTCGTCGGGGCACTCGGCCGGGCCGGAGACGAGGGCAAGCTCCGCCGGCCCGGTCCAGCCGGCCTCGTCCTGGGAGGCGACGACCGTGCCCGAGTAGCGGCAGGGGTCCCCCTCGCCGTCGAGCGGCACCGTGAGCTCGAGCCTCCAGTTGCCGGTCAGATCGATCTGGGCCTGAAGGGCGGCGGGCGTGGCCGCGGCGAAGCTCAGGACGGCGGCGGCCGGGATGACCAGGGCTCGTAGGGATCTCATGGCGCTCCTTCTCAGGTGATTCCGGTTCGACGCTTGGCTCCCGCCGAGTATACCAGCCGAGCCCTCACCGTACCGGCTCACCCGCCGGCCACCGCCCCAGCAGCAGCCGGGTCCCTTCCAGGATCACCCAGACGTCGCAGGCGAGGATCAGCGTGCCCATCACCGCCAGGAGCCAGCTCGAGGCGAGGAAGTAGCTCGCGACCTCTCCGACCATGGCCGCCACCGTGGTCGCCGCGACCAGGATCATCGGCACCAGCGTGTAGGCGATCGGCCGCCCCTGCCGGCGGAGCCAGATCGAGACCACCAGCAGGGTGATCCCGGCGACGAGCTGGTTGGTGGTCCCGAAGAGCGGCCAGAGGACGAGGCCGCCCTTGCCGCCCGCCTGGGTCACCGCCAGAACGAGCGCGAGACCGACGCCGATGCCGCCCGCGAGGTAGCGGTTCTCGAGCGCCGGCACGCCGTAGGCCGATCCGAGCTCCGAGATCAGCAGGCGGAGGATCCGGGCGCCGGTGTCGAGGGTGGTGGCGGCGAAGGCGATCACCATCACCGCGATGAACACCCGCGCGACCTCGACCGGCACCCCGAGCGCGGCGATGAACCGCCCGCCGCCGGTGACGAAGGCGCCGAGCTTCGCTCCGAGCCCCGACATCGCGCCCCAACTCGCGTAGTGGGTCGCCCACTCGCCGGCCGAGGCGAAGCCCGCGGTCGAGGCGAGGACCGCGAGCAGCCCCAGGCTCCCCTCCCCTAGCATGCCGCCGTAGCCGATCGGCCGGGCGTCGGTCATGCATCCGACCTGCTTCGAGGTGGTCCCCGAGGCGACCAGGCCGTGGAAGCCTGAGATCGCGCCGCAGGCGATGGTGATGAACAGGAACGGCACGATCGGCGGCGCCCCGGGCGGCCAGAGGCGGAGCATCGGCGCCTGGATCTCCGGGCGGAGCACCAGCAGGCCGAGCGTCAGCAGGGCGAGGCCGGTGACGAGCTGGTGGGCGTTGAGGTAGTCGCGGGGCTGGAGCAGGAGCCAGACCGGGAGGATCGAGGCGATGTAGGCATAGATCAGGAGCAGCCACACCCACTGGGTGACGGTGATCTGGGTGATCCAGGGGAAGGCCGCGGCGAAGGCGTCGCCGAAGTAGACCGCGACCAGGAGGACTGCGTAGCCCAGGACGGAGGGCCAGAGGAGGCCGACCCGGCGCCGGTAGACCAGCCAGCCGAGGGCGACGGCGACGACGATCTGGACGTTGATCGGGAAGATCGAGCCCGGGGTCTCGACGAACAGCGTGGCGATGACGTAGGCGAAGACCGCGAGCACGATCCAGAGCAGGAAGACGATGACCAGCAGGAAGAGCGTCCGGGTCCGGGGGTTGATCACCCGGCCGGCGATGTCGCCGATCGAGCGCCCCTTGTTCCGAAGGCTGA
>DATKCC010000007.1:0-2066 GCA_035513375.1 Thermoanaerobaculia bacterium
CCCGGTCCCAGCCCGCGGCTTCGGCGGCCGCCTCGTAGGTCGACTGGCAGAAGGCGAGAAGAGCGGCATCGGGGGCCTCGGCCGTGCGCACCGCGTCGTAGGGCAGGACGAACTCGCCGAGGCCCGGGTCGAAGGTCGCCCCATCCGGCGCCACGGAGGCGTCCGCGAACCCGGCCGGTGGCGGGTAGGCGTAGGAGTAGTAGGCGGGCTGCGGGAACTGGGGGGTGCCGGGCCAGAACCCGACGCTCGAGACCTCGTGCGAGTAGGCCTCGCGCGTGACCGCGTCCGGCAGGTGCGGGAAGCCGCCGGGGTGCTCGGGCGCCGGGCGGCCCGAGAACCGCGTCACCGCGAGGTCGAAGCCGCCCCAGAAGAAGTGGACCGGGCTCGACTTGCCGAGGAAGCGCGAGCGGAAGCGCTGGAGCACCCGAGAAGACTCGAGGAGGACCTGGCTGAACCGGCGGGCCGCGTCGGCGTCGTAGCTCCCCCGGGCGTCCTCGGCGAAGGGGATCGCCTCCTCGACCTCGTTGGGCGCGCCGTGGATCCGGACCGGGAGGTCGAGCTCGCCGAGGGCCCCCAGGAGGCCGCGAAAGAAAGAGGCGACGGTCTGCCCCGGGAGCGGCAGCTCGCGCCCTCTGCCGTCGTCGGTCGAGACCACGAGCCGCTGGTCGAAGAAGTCGAAGTCGATCTGGAACGACCGCTCGCCCTGGGCCATCGCCCCCGTGGTGAGGCCCCGCGGACAGGGGTAGAGGGTGGCGTTCCAGGAGTGGTTGAGCCAGGGGGTCGATACCAGCCGTACTTTGCCGACGATCTGGCTCCACAGGTGGAGGGTGGTGCAGGTATCCGCCCAGTCGCCGTAGGGCAGGGCCGGCCATCGGTCGTTTCGAGCCATCGCCGCCGTCCTTTCTCGAGCACCGCAGAGGGAGTCTACGCCCGAGTGCCGCCGCCTCACTCCGGCTCGGTCGGCCGCACCGGCTCCACCTGGAGGGTCCGATAGCGTCGCAGCGTCACCTTCCCCGGCGCGAGCCCCCGCGGCTTTCCCACGTCCTCGCAGCGGGCGGCGTGGACCGCCACCCGGCCGCCCCGGCGGGCGCTCGAATAGCCGGCGGCGAGGCCCGCCGCGAAGCGCTCGGTGTCGCGGGGCGGGCGATCGGCCCGCTCCGGGTTCAGCACCACGACGTGCGACCCCGGCTGGCCGGCCACGTGGTACCAGAAGTCCGGGGGCGAGGCGAGCTGGGTCGACAGCAGGTCATTGTCGGCGGCCGTCCGCCCGACCAGCACCGTCCAGCCGTCCGGCGAGACGAAGCGCCGGGCGATAGACCGCCCCCGCCACACCCCCTGCTCCGGATCGCTCGGCCCCGGCGGCCCCTGGTCTCGACTCACAGCCCCTCGACGTAGCGGATCAGCCGCTGGCGCAGCGCGGCGTCGGGCAGGCGGCCGCGGGCGGCGGCCATGTTCTCGGCCATGTGCTCGGGGCGGGAAGTCGCCGGGATGGCGCAGGTTACGGTCGGGTGGGAGACGACGAATTTGAGCAGGAGCTGCGGCCAGCTCCTGCAGTCGATCTCCCCCGCCCAGGGGGGCAGCGGCCGGCGGCCGAAGGCGTCGATCAGGGCGCCCCGCCGGAAGGGGCGGTTGACGATCACGGCGAGGCCGCGCTCCGCGGCGAGCGGCAGGAGCCGGGCCTCGGCCTCCCGATCGAGGAGGTTGTAGGTGAGCTGCACGAAGTCCAAGGGCTGCGCGTCGATCACCCGCTCCATCTCCTGGTGCCGGCGCCCGTGGGAGGTGGTGACGCCGAGGTAGCGGACGCCTCCCGCCGCCTTGAGCTCCCGGAGGGTCTCGAGGTGCGCCTCCCAGGAGAGGAGGTTGTGGACCTGGAGGAGGTCGAAGGGCTCGACGCTCCAAAGCTCCTCGGAAGCGGCGATCTGGCGCCTCCCGTGCCAGCCGAGCGGCGTCCAGACCTTGGTGGCGGAGAACAGGCCGCGGCGGTTCGGGAGGCGCCGCAGGCACTGGCCGATCACCTCCTCCGAGCGCCCGTACATCGGCGAGGAGTCGACCAGCGCCCCGCCGGC
>DATKCC010000008.1:0-3448 GCA_035513375.1 Thermoanaerobaculia bacterium
AGTAGGTCGAGGAGCGTCGGCAGCGTGGCGACCGAGCTGTTGCCGAGCCAGCCGACGGTCAGGGGTGCGATCTCCTCGGGCGAGCGCGGGTCGTCGGCGGAGCGGAGCAGCCGTTTGACGATCGCCTCGTCCATCTTGGCGTTGGCCTGGTGGAGGAGGATCTTGTCGACCTCGGCGAGGGCGACCCCCGCCTTGGCCAGGCACTCCTCGACCACCCCAGGCACGGTCTTGACCGCGTACTCGTAGACCTTGTGGCCGTCCATCTTCAGGAACAGCTCGCCGTTGGCGGCCTCGGGGCGGCAGGAGCCGCCCATCCGCAACAGGTAGGCGTGCTCGAAGGTATCCGAGCGAGCCGCATGGGCGAGGATGCCGATCGGCTCCGCGGTCGTGCGGGCTTCGAGGACGACGGCACCCGCGCCGTCGGAGTAGAGCATGCTGTCCCGGTCGTGGGGATCGCACACCCGCGAGAGGGTCTCGGCGCCGATCACCAGCGCCCGGTCCGCGTCTCCGGACTTGAGGAAGTAGTCGGCCTGGATCACCGCCTGCAGCCAGCCGGGGCAGCCGAACGGCAGGTCGTAGGCGATCGTCCTCGGGTTGCGGACGCCGAGCGACGCCTTGACCCTGGCGGCCAGGCTCGGAACGAGGTCGGTCCGCCGGTTGTCCGCCGCCACGTCGCCGAAGTTGTGGCCGACGATGACGTAGTCGAGGGTCTCACGATCGATCCCACCCGCTGCGAGAGCCGCCTCGGCGGCCTCGGCCGCGATGTCCGACGTCATGAGGTCGTCGGGCACGTAGCGGCGCTCGGAGATCCCGGTGATCGCCTCGAACTTCTCGACGATCGCAGGGCCCGGCTGGTCGATCCTCGTCCCGTGGGCGTCGAAGAACTCGGTCTCGTAGAAGCTCTCGTTCGCCACCCGCCGGCTCGGCAGGTAGCTCCCGGTCCCGGCGATGACCGTGCGGCGGATCTCTCCCATGGCGTTCTCCTCCGGCCGGCGCAGGGGCGCCCCCGCGCCCGCCGACCTCCGAGTTTACCGGTGCCGCCGGATTCCGGGGGTCAGGTCCGCGTCAGATCTCGATCAACGCCGGGTCCGGCGCGCCCGGGAGGCGCCCGCTCCTCAGATCCGGGCCTGAACGGTATAGAGCTTGTGGTAGCGGCCCTCGAGGGCCATCAGCTCGTCGTGCCGGCCCCGCTCGACGATCTCGCCCGCCTCGATCACCAGGATGAGGTCGGCTCGCCGGATGGTCGACAGGCGGTGGGCGATGACGAAGGTGGTCCGGCCTTCGAGGAGCTCCTCCAGGCTCTCCTGGATGAACGACTCGCTCTCGGTGTCGAGGCTCGAGGTCGCTTCGTCGAGGACCAGGATCCGCGGCTGGGCGAGCAGCGCCCGGGCGATCGTCACCCGCTGGCGCTGACCGCCCGAGAGCTTGATCCCGCGCTCGCCGATCACCGTCTCGAGCCCTTCCGGGAAGCGGTCGGTGAACTCGGTCACGAACGCCCGCCGGGCGGCGTCGTAGACCTCATCGGCGCTAGCCCCGGTGCGGGCGAAGAGCAGGTTCTCGCGGATCGTGCCGTCGAACAGGAAGTCGTCCTGAAGCACCAGGCCGAGCTGGCTCCGGTAGGAGGCGAGGACGACCTCGGAGAGGTCGACGCCGTCGACCAGCACCCTCCCCCGGTCGGGGGTGAGGAACGAGGAGGCGAGAGCGGCGAGGGTCGACTTGCCCGAGCCCGAGCTCCCGACGAGAGCGACCACCGTCCCCGGCGGCGCTTCGAACTCGATCTCCTTGAGCACCGGCTCGGCCGGGTCGTAGCCGAACCAGACGCCCTCGAAGCGGACGTGGCCCTTAACCGGCGGCATCGTGCGGGTGCGCCGCGGGTCGTCGTCCTCGCCCGGCTGGGAGAGCAGCTCGGCGGTCCGGTCGAGGCCGGCGAAGGCCTCGGTCATCTGGGTGCCGATGTTCGCCATCTGGACGACCGGCGCGATCAGGAACCCGAGGAACAGCGTGAACGAGAAGAGCTCGCCCACGGTGAGCCGGCCCTCGAGGATCAGCCGCCCGCCGTAGCCCATGATCAGGACGCCGGCGAGCCCCATGAAGAAGGTGCCGAGGCTGGTGACGGCGGCCGAGGTCGTGAGAGTCGTGCGTACGTTCTCGAAGATCCGTTTGACCCCGGCCTCGAAGATCTCGCCCTCCTTCTCGATCGCGTGGAAGCCCTTGACCACCCGGATGCCGCCGAGCGACTCGGTCAGCCGGCCGGTCACCTCGGCGCGGATCGCGCCGCGCTCCCGGAAGGCCGGCCGCAGGGTCTGGAAGGCGCGGGTCGAGACCACCGCGAACAGAACGAGCGGCACGATCGTGAGCGCCGTCATGACGGGATCGATCGAGATCAGGAAGCCGAGTGCGACGACCGCCGTGAGGGTGCCGCCGACCATCTGGACGAGGCCCGTGCCGACCAGGTTCCGGACGCCCTCGACGTCGTCCATGATCCGCGACACGAGCACGCCCGACTTCGTGGTCTCGAAGGTCCGGACCGGGAGGCGGAGGACGTGCCGTTGGACCTGGGAGCGCAGGTTCGCGATCAGGAGCTGGGCCTCGACCGAGAGGAGCTTGGTCAGGGCGAAGCCGGTCGCGGCCTGGATCGAGATCGCGACCGCGACGCCGCCCAGGAGCGGCCAGAGAAGCTCCGCGCGGCCGCCCCGGACGACGTCGTCGATCAGGTACTTGGTCGACGCCGGCAGGACGAGCCCGCTCAGCCGGTTGATCAGGATCAGCACCAGCCCGACGAGGACCAGCTTGCGCCGCGGCCAGATGATCTCGTGGAAGGCGCGGCGCAGGCTGGTGACGGTGGGTTTGGCTTTGGGCGGCGTCGATGGCGTCGGGGGATGGGATCGGTTCGGCATCGGAGGGCGGCTAGCGTATACCGCTCCTCCCGCCCTCGGTGGCCGCCCGATCGAGCTCCTCGCTAGGCTTTCTCCCGGCGTTGACGGCTCCGGGAGCTCTCCTCGGCGCTCCGGAGGCTCCACTTGAGGACGTTCATCAGGTCGACCGGCTCCTCGGCCGGCTCCTCCGAGCCGCTCTCTCCGGCGGGCGTTACGGTCAGGCTCTCGCCGCGCTTGCGCTTGGCCTCGATCAGCCGCTCGAGCCGCCGGCCGTAGCCGTCCGCGAGCTCCTCGGGGTCGAGGGCGCCGGCGGTCGCTTCTTCGATCGCCTTCTCGAAACGCCGGACGGTGAGGCGGTCGAGCTCGGGCTTCTCCGGCAGGCCGATCGCCTCCGGGGTGCGCACCTCGTCGGCGAAGCGCAGGGTCTCGGCCCGGAGGATCCCGCTCTCCGAGAGGATCGCCACCAGGTACTCCTTGCCGCGCATGACAAAGGTCGCGATCCCGGTGCGCCCGGTCCTCTCCATCACCTGGGCGAGGAGCCGGTAGGCCTTGTTCGAGTCCCCGGCCGGGGT
>DATKCC010000009.1:0-14584 GCA_035513375.1 Thermoanaerobaculia bacterium
CGGCACCGCCACCACCACGCGGGCCGGCCGCAGCAGGCGGTCGTGGAGCCGGTAGCCTGTCTGCAGCTCTTCGGCGACGCTGGGCTCGGACGCCCCGGGGGACTCCTGGCGCGATACCGCTTCGTGGAGCCCGGGGTCGAAGGGCTGGCCGAGGGACTCGAACGAGCTGACGCCGTGGCGGCGAAGGGTCTCCTGGAGCTGGCGCAGGATCATCTCCACGCCCCGCTTCAGGTCCTCGGCCGAGCCGCCCGCGACGGCGGCCCGTTCGAGATTGTCCACCACCTCGAGGAGGTCCCGCAGCGCCTCCATCGGGCCGAAGCGCCGCAGCTCGGCGCGCTCGCGCTCGACCCGCTTGCGGTAGTTGTCGAAGTCCGCCAGAGTGCGGATCGAGCGGTCCCGGAGGTCGGCGATCTCGCCCTCGAGCCGCAGGACGTCGTCGCTCGCGTCGCCCGAGCGCTCCACCTCCTCGACCGCGGCCACCGCCTGGCGCATGGTCTCCTCGAGGTCCTCGTCGCCGCTCTCGATCTCGAGGGGCTCCTCGTCGTGGCTTCGCCGGGTGTCATCGTCGGCCATCGGGCCCTCTTGCGGTCTAGCTCTCGGCGGCAACCCCGAGCCTGCGGCTCAGGGTCTCGCCCAGGTAGTGGACCAGTGGGATCACCCGCTGGTATTCCATGCGCGAAGGGCCGAAGATCGCCACCGTCCCGTGAGCGCGCTCGCCCACGCCATAGCGGGTCGCGACCAGGCTGAAGTCGAGCTCGGAGGTGAGGTCGCTGTCCTCGCCGATCACCACGCGGACGCCCTCGCCCTGGACGCAGGCGTTGAGCATCCGCACCAGGCGCGCCTTGTCGGTGAAGGTCTCGAGCAGACGCCGCACGCGCGCGATGTCGGCGAGCTCGGGCTGGGCGAGGACAGCCGAGGTGCCGTCGACCAGGACCTCCCGGTCGGCCGCGAGGTCGAAGCTCCGCCGCGCGAGCTCCAGGGTGGCGCCCAGGAGCTCGTCCATCTTGGCGCGCTCCTCCGCCATGGCGACGAGCAGGCGGTCCCGGATCCCACGCAGGGTGAGCCCGGCGTAGGTCTCGGTGAGGTAGTTGGAGATCTGCACCAGCTCCTCGCGCGGCAGCGGCCGCTCGGTGTCGATGACCTTGTTGTCGACGAAGCCGCTGTCCGAGACGATCACCGCCAAGACCCGCGAGCCGGTCAGCGGGACGAAATCGATCGCCCGCAGGACGGTCTCGCCGATCGCCGGGGAGACCACGATCCCCACCTGCTGGGAGAGCTCGGACAGCAGATGCGAGGTCACTCCGACCAGCCCTTCGGCGTCCACCGGCGCCTCGCTCAGGTGCTCTTCGATGTAGCGCCGCACCCGGGCCGGGACGGTCTGGGTCCCCATCAGCGACTCGACGAACAGATGGTAGCCGGCGCCGGTCGGCACCCGTCCCGCAGAGGCGTGGGGCTGCCGGAGGTAGCCGAGCTCTTCGAGGTCGGCCATGACGTTGCGGATCGTCGCCGAAGAGAGGCTGAGCCCGCCCTGCTTCGAGACCGAGCGCGAGCTGACCGGCTCGGCGGAGAGGACGTACATCAGGATGATGTCCTTGAGCACCTCCCGCTCGCGGGCGGTCAGCGGACGCTGGCGCTGTTCGGTCGGCTCGGGCATCGTCGGTTCGACTAGTCTAACCCGGTATGGCGGTAGACACTTCCCCGCTGGCCGGCCTCTCCTTCTGCCTGGTCGGCCCAGGGCGGGTGGGCACCAGCGTCGCCTCCTGGGCGGTCGCGCGCGGCGCCGGGCTCACTGCGGTCGCGGGCCGGCGGGCCGAGGCGGCAGCCGAGGTGGCCTCGCGCCTCGGGGGCCGGGGGGTGGCGCTCGAGGAGCTCGAGAGCGCCGGCACCGGCCTGCTCCTGGTGGCGGTCGCGGACGGGGCGATCGGCGAGGTCGCCGAGCTACTCGCCCGGCGGCCCCAGGCGCCGGTCGCGCTCCACACCTCCGGCGCGCTCGGCGCTTCCGCGTTGGCGCCGCTCGAACGGGCCGGATCTGCCACCGGAACGCTCCACCCACTCCGCGCCTTCCCCCGGCCGCTGCCCGACCCGGTGGCCGCCGCCGGCACCTTCTTCGCTCTCGACGGTGCGCCCGAAGCCCAGGCGCTCGGGGCCCGCCTGGCGGCGGCCTTCGGCGGCTCCGCCGGGGTCGTGCCGGAAGCGGCGCGCGAGCTCTATCACCTGGGGGCGAGCGTCGCTGCCGGCGGGACGGCCACGCTGGTGGCCTCGGCGGCCGAGCTCTCCCGGAGCCTAGGGCTTCCCCCCGGGGTCGCCCGCGGCTATCTCGAGCTCGCCCGGGGCGCGCTCGGGGAGCTGGCCCTGGAGGCGGAGCGCGCCGAGAGTGCAGAGCGCGGCGGCCAACCGGGCCGACCGGAGATGGGGCGCGCGATCACCGGCCCGGTCGCGCGGGGGGACTTCGCGACCTTCCTGCGCGAGCTCGAGAGCCTCCGGCGCTCGGGCCTACGCCCCGGGGTAGAGGGCGCAGCGGCCGACGGCGGGCGGCGCGTCAGCCTCTACGCCCGGCTGGCCCTGGAGACGGTCCGTTTGGCCCGGGGCGCCGGGGACGCCCGCCGGTTGGCGGACGCTCTGCGGCGGGGCCGTTTCCTTGACCCCCCAGGGGACGGGTGCTAGGCTCTCTAGTCCCTTCCCGGCGTCGAAGGGTGATCCCGGAAAGCTGCCCCGATGGTCTTCTTCAACTACAGCACCATGCAGCTGGCCGCCAAGGTCGTCTACTACGGCCCCGGTCTCTGCGGTAAGACAACCAACCTCCACCACATCTACACCCAGACCTCCTCGGAGTGCCGGGGCGAGATGGTGTCGCTCGAGACCGAGACCGACCGCACCCTGTTCTTCGACCTCCTACCGATCGACGTCGGCCAGATCGCGGGGTTCAACACCCGGATCCAGCTTTACACGGTGCCGGGGCAGGTGTTCTACAACACCACCCGCAAGCTCGTCCTCAAGGGTGTCGACGGCGTCGTCTTCGTGGCCGACTCGCAGCGCCCGATGCTCCAGGCGAACGTCGACTCGCTGGCCAACCTGGAAGAGAACCTGGCCGAGATGGGCCTCGACCTCATGGAGATCCCGCTGGTCCTCCAGTTCAACAAACGGGACCTCGAGGACATCTGCACGGTCGCGGAGCTCAACGGTGCGCTCAACCGGGCCGGCTGGCCGTCGTTCGAGGCCTCCGCCCTTCACGGGGAGGGGGTCTTCGAGACCTTGAAGGGGGTCTCCAAAGTCACCCTCATGTCGCTCAAGAAGCGCCTGGTCGGCGAACGGGCCAGCCGGGCCGCGGCGGCGCCGCCGCTCGGCCGCCCGGCGCCGGAGCTGGCGCCGCCGGAGGCCCCGGCCCAGCCGACCGCGGCGCGGAAAGCGCCGGCCACGACCGCGACGGCGACCCCTGCCCGGGGCACGGCGGTGCCGCCGGTCCAGGTCCGGAAGACCTCCCAGCGCAACGTCCTCGAGGAGCTCGAGCGCTTGCGGCAGCAAGCGATCGGCGCCGCCCCGGCGCCGCGTGCGGCGGCCGTGTCGAACGGTACCGGCGAGCTGCGGCGGGACATCCAGCTCACGCTCACCCGCGAGGATTTCCGGCGCGCGCGCCGTTTCTCGGTGTCTCTCCAGGTAGAGGACGAGGACGCCCGAGTGATGGAAGCGGTGAGCAACCTCCGGGTCGACCTCCACGACACCGAGAGCCTCGAGAAGCTCCTCCTGCGCTTGAACATCGCGCTTGCTGCCAAATAGCATCATCTGCGCCCCGGCCGGGTGGAGTCGTCCCTCTTCCTCCTCGAGGGGGGAGGGGGATCGAGGGTGAGGGGGATGATGGTGACGACCTCGCGCTTCCACGCCGCCCTCGACCGCCTGTTCGAGGAAGTCCTCAAGGCGGCGGCCGGGGAGACCCGGGCCGGCGAGTGGCAGCCCTTCCTCGACGTGCTCGAGACCCCGGAGGACGTCGCGATCCTGGTGGAGGTCCCCGGGGTAGCCCGGGAGGACCTCGAGGTCGCGGTCGAGGGCCGGACGGTGACCCTCTCCGGCACCAAGAGACCGGCGCGACCGGAGGCCGCGGTCCGCTTCCACCGGGTCGAGCGCGAGGAGGGCCGCTTCGAGCGCCGGCTGGATCTGCTGCACCCGGTCAACACCCACGAGGGTCGGGCGTGGCTCGACGGCGGGCTCCTGGTCGTCCGGTTTCCGAAGGTGCCCGAGAAGCGGGCGCGGCGGCGAACGCTGCCGATCGAGGACCCGGAGGAGGAGGCGTGAGCCGGGCGCGCGACCCGGCGCCGGCCGCCGAGCGCTCCAAGAGCCGGCAGCCATCCGAGGCGGGTGCGGGGCCGGTGCCGGGCCCGGAGGAGCAGGTCAAGATCCCCGACGTGCTGCCCGTCCTGCCGCTCCGGGACACCGTGGTCTTCCCCTACGTCATCCTGCCGCTCTCGGTCACCCGCGAGCCGAGCGTGGCGGCCGTCGACCGGGCGCTCGCCGAGAGCCGCATCATCCTGCTCGCTGCCCAGCGCGACCCGTCGCTCGAGGACCCGAAAGAGCGGGACCTGTTCCCCACGGCCACGGCCGGGATCATCATGCGGATGCTGAAGCTTCCTGACGGGCGGATCCGCATCCTGGTCCAGGGGCTCGCGCGGGCGCGAATCCAACACCTCTCCCAGACCCAGCCCTACCTCCAGGCCAAGGTCAAGCGGCTCGAGGAGCCGCTGGTCGAGCGCCGGGCCGGGGAGGAGAGCGGGCTCGCGGTAGAAGCCATGATGCGGAGCGTCAAGGAGAGCCTCGACCGGGCGGCGACCCTGGGCCGGAGCATCTCGCCGGAGATCATGGTGATCGCGGCCAATCTCGAAGAGCCGGGGCGGCTCGCGGATCTCGCGGCGAGCAACCTCGAGCTCAAGCTCGAGGAGGCGCAGGAGATCCTCGAGACCCTCGACCCCCTCGAGCGCCTGCGCAAGGTCAGCGACCACCTTTTGCGGGAGGTCCAAGTGCTGACCATGCAGCAGGAGATCTCGTCCCAGGCCCGGGGCGAGATGGACCGCACCCAGCGCGAGTACTTCCTGCGCCAGCAGCTCAAGACCATTCAGGAGGAGCTGGGCGAGGGCGACGAGCTCGCCGAGGAGATCGCCGGCTACCGCTCGCGGGCCGAGGAGAGGGTGCTTCCCGACGAGGCTCGAGAGGAGCTCGAGCGGCAGATCCGCCGCCTCGAACGCAGCCACCCGGACAGCGCCGAGAGCTCGATCATCCGCACCTACCTCGACTGGTTGACCGGGCTGCCCTGGAGCACCCGATCCGAGGACAACCTCGACCTCGACCACGCCCAGCGGGTGCTCGACGAGGACCATTACGACCTCGAGAAGGTCAAGGAACGGATCATCGAGTATCTGGCCGTGCGCAAGCTCAAAGCCGACACCCGCGGGCCGATCCTGTGCTTCGTCGGCCCGCCCGGGGTGGGCAAGACCTCTCTCGGGCGCTCGATCGCGCGGGCGGTGGGACGCAAGTTCGTCCGCCTGTCGTTGGGCGGCGTCCGCGACGAGGCCGAGATCCGGGGCCACCGCCGGACCTACGTCGGAGCGCTCCCCGGGCGGATCCTGCAGAGCATCCACAGCGCCGGCACCTCGAACCCGGTGTTCATGCTCGACGAGATCGACAAGATCGGCTCCGACTTCCGGGGCGACCCCTCCTCGGCCCTGCTCGAGGTCCTGGACCCGGAGCAAAACGCGACCTTCCGCGACCACTACCTGGCGGTCGAGTACGACCTCTCCCGGGTGCTGTTCATCGCCACGGCCAACCTCCTCGAGCCGATCCAACCCGCTTTCCGCGATCGGATGGAGGTGATCCGTCTCTCGGGCTACACCGAGGAGGAGAAGCTCGCCATCGCCCGGCGGCACCTCATCCCGAAGCAGCTCGAGGCCAACGGCGTGACGCCCGAGCACGTCGCGCTGACCGACGGCGCGCTCCGCGAGGTCATCGCCCGCTACACCAAGGAGGCGGGCCTCAGAAACCTCGAGCGCGAGCTCGCGGCGATCTTTCGCAAGGTTGCGGTGCGGGTGGCCCGGAGCTCGGAGCGGTCGGACGACGGCGAGGGGGCGGCCCCGCAGACACTGGAAGTCGACGCGGCCGGAGTGGCCGAGCTACTGGGGCCGGCTCGCCACTTCACCGAGGAGCTCCTCAACCGGGACCGGGTCGGCGTCGCCACCGGCCTCGCCTGGACCGCCGCCGGCGGCGATCTCATGTTCATCGAGGTGGTGGCGGTCGAGGGCGAGGGCCGGATCCGGCTGACCGGTCAGCTCGGCGAGGTGATGAAGGAGTCCGGCCAGGCGGCCCTCTCGTTCGCCCGGGCCTGGGCCGAGACTTCCGGAAGGGTGCCGGAGGAGGCGCGGCGGTTCTTCTCCCGCCATGACGTGCACATCCATGTGCCAGCGGGCTCGGTGCCGAAGGACGGGCCCTCGGCCGGGATCACCATCGCCACCGCCTTGCTCTCGGTGCTGACCGGGCGGCCGGTCAACCGGAGCGTGGCCATGACCGGAGAGATCACCCTGCGCGGCGACGTCCTGCCGATCGGCGGGCTCAAGGAGAAGGTGCTGGCGGCCCGCGGGGCCGGGGTCCACGAAGTGATCGTGCCGCGGCTCAACGAGCGCGACCTCGCGGAAATCGCCGAGCATCTCAAGCAGGGGCTGACCTTCCATCTGGTCGACTCGGTGGACGAGGTGCTGGAGCTGGCACTGCTGCCAGCGGAGGCGGTCAGGGCCGTCGACGCCCCCGTACCCGCAGTCCGGCAAGGGGCGTAGGGTGGGCCTTGGCCCACCGGGTCTCCGTCACCTCCGCGCTCCCCGCACCGTTGATCGGTGGGCCAAGGCCCACCCTACGAGGTGTGATCGAACGAGCCACCGGTGAGGTGATTCGATGAAGTTGATCGGTGGGCCAAGGCCCACCCTACGAGGTGTGATGGAACGAGCAGACGGTAAGGTGATCCGATGAAGCGGCGTAGGGTGGGCCTCGGCCCACCGGGAGAGGATCTCCTGATCTCCTGGCTACGGAGCCGTCCGGGAACCGAGCTTCTCGGCGACGACGCGGCCCGGCTGCCCGCCGAGCCGGGGAAGGTCTGGATCGCCACCACCGATTCCCAGATCGCCGGGGTCCACTTACCTTCCGATCTCGCCCCGGCGCTCGTCGCCCGGCGCCTGCTGCGGGTGAACCTCTCCGACCTCGCGGCGAGCGGCGCCGAGCCGGCCTACGCCCTGGTGGCGGTCTCCGCGCCTCCCGGCTTCGCCCACCGTCGGTTCTTCGACGCCCTGCTGGCGGCTTGCGCCGAGGCCGGCGTCCGCCTGGCTGGAGGCGACCTCGCCAGGAGCCCGGTTCTCACGCTCACCATGACCCTGTTGGGCACCCGGCCGGAGGGGGCGCCGCGCCTGGGTCGGGCCGGGGCTCGGCCCGGGGATCTGATCTGGGTCGGGGGCACGCTCGGCGAGTCGGCCGCCGGGCAGCGGCTGCTCGCCCGCGGTGCGCGCGCCGCTCCGGCCGGCCGCGGGTTGCGGGTGGTGCTGCCGGCGGCGTTCCGCCATCCGCGGCCGGTCGCCGAGGCAGCCCGGCGGGCGATCGCCCGCCACCTCGAGCCCAGCCCGCAGCTTGAGCTCGGCGCCTGGCTCGGATCGCGGGAGCGCGCGGCGGCCATCGACCTCTCAGACGGGCTCGCCCGGGACCTCCCGCGGCTCGCGCGAGAGAGCGGAGTCGGCGCCGAGGTCGAGCTGGAAGCGCTGCCGCTGGCCGAAGGGTTTGAAGCGCTCAGCGCGGCCCTCGGAACGGGCCCGAAAGAGCTCGCACTCGGGGGTGGCGAAGACTACGTCCTGCTGTTCGCGCTACCGGAAGGACAAGCGCCACCCGGCCGGTTCGGCTGCTGCCGGATCGGCCGGGTGACGGAGGGGGAAGAACTCGTTGTGATCCGTTCGGGCCGGCGGGAGCGCTGGCCCGACATCGGATGGGACCATCTCGGGTAGGGTGCGCCGAGAGCTCGATCGTTTCGCGTTCGATCTCGACCTTATCGGTTGATCGTCACCTTGAGCGGCTTCGCGAGCTGCTTGATCAGTTCTTTGATCCGCTTCTCCAGGCTCGCTTGCGACTTTTCGAGCGACGCCACGCGCCGGCCGAGGCTGCCTTCGCCTTGGCGCGGGGCCGCCGCGGCTGCGATGCGGCGGCCAGGCTTCGGCGCCGCCGCGCCTTTCGCCGCCTTCTTGCGCCGGCCCCGCGGGCTCTCGGCCCGGAGCTGCTTGAACACTTCGATCGCTTCCGGATGGTAGCGCCGGGACCGGCCGCTGCCTTTGGAAGGGATGCGGGAGCCGTGGATCTTCACATAGCGGACCAGGGTCGGATAGGAGATGCCGGTCTTCTCGGCGATCGCGGTCAGCGGGAGGAGCCCTCCGGCTCGACCGGCCGCCGCCTTCTTCCTGCGTCCGGCAGACTTCTTGGCCGGGGCAGCCTTCTTCGCCTTGGCGGCGGCCTTGGTGGGGGCCGCCTTTCTCGCCGGGGCAGCGCTCTTGCGCGGGCGGCCGCGGCGGCCGATGTTCTCTTGCTTGATCTGTTCGAAAACCGGCAGCGCCTTCTCAGGGTAACGCTGCTTACGCCCCTTGCCCACCGAGGGGATTCTAGACTGATAGCTCTTCTTGTAGCGTTGCAGCGTAGGCATCGAAATACCGGTCTTGTCCGCCACTTCGGTCAACGTGTACAGCTTGTTGCCGCCACCGCTCGCGTCTTGCGCCATGTTTGAAGCCCTCCTATCAAACGATCGTATGTTGAAGCCTGGAACACCCCGTAATCCTACCGCGAGTCCCAATTATAAAAAGCAAGCGGAGAAAGTCAAGCTCAGAGCGGCTCCAACGGCGTTACAATAGCTTCATGGAGAGCACGCGAGAATACGCCTACCGCCGGATGCTGGCCGAGATCGATTCCGTGCTCGACGGCCTGAATGACCCGGTCGCGGCCATGGCCACCGTCGCCTCCGTGGTCCACGGCAACCTCGCCTATTCGAGCTGGACCGGTTTCTATCGGGTGGTCGAGCCCGGCCTCTTGCGCATCGGGCCCTACCAGGGGCCGATGGGTTGCCTGGAGATTCCTTTCGATCGCGGGGTGTGCGGTGCCGCAGCGCGCGAGCGCCGGAGCCAGCTCGTGGCGGACGTCCACGCCTTCCCCGGGCACATCGCCTGCGACGCCGCCGCGCGCTCCGAGGTGGTGGTGCCGGTGCTCTCGCCTGGCGGAGAGCTGGTGGCGGTGCTCGACCTCGATTCACACGACCCCGCGGCGTTCACCGACGAGGACGTGGCGGGGCTGGAGAAGGTGGCCGAACGGGTCGGAAGAACCTTTGCGTAGACCATGGTTCCGAGTTGGTTGCGGCCCCTCCCGGTGCGGCCACACCCTTGCTCACACCAAGCGGAGCTGCTTCACGAGGTATGACAGGGCCTGGCGGCTGAGCCCCAGCCGGCGGGCCGCTTCCGACTGGTTGCCGCCGCTCGCTTCGAGGGCTTCCTCGATCAGGCGCAGGCGGCAGGCGTCGACCCGGGAGTGGTAGTCGCCGCGCTCCCGGGGAGCCGCCGGCGGGAGCTCGAGGTGCTCAGGGCGGATCTCACCGCCGTCGGCCAGCGCCGCCGCGACCTCGAGGACGTTGTGGAGCTCCCGGACGTTACCGGGCCAGGGATGGGCCAGGAGCCGCGACCGGGCCTGGGAGGAGAGTCGCTGGGCACCTGCGGCGCCGCTCAGGAAGCGCTCCGCCAACAGCGCCACGTCCTCTCCGCGATCCCGGAGCGGCGGCAGCTCCACCCGCGCCACGCTCAGTCGGAAGAAGAGGTCCTGGCGAAAGCTTCCCTCCCGGACCATCGCCGTCAGGTCCCGGTGAGTGGCGGCCACGACGCGGGCGTCCACCTTGCGGGGCAGGCTCTCGCCCACCCGCCGCACCTCCCCCTCCTGGAACACCCGCAGCAGCATCCCCTGGGCGGGGAGCGGTAGGTCACCGATCTCATCGAGGAGGACGGTGCCGCCCTGGGCGGTTTCGAACACTCCGGCCCGGTCGCGGTCGGCCCCCGTGAACGACCCCCGGACGTGCCCGAACAGGTCGGAGAGAAGCAGGGTCTCGGACAGGGCGGCGCAGTTGATCGCCACGAACGGCTTCCTCGCTCGCGGGCTCCGGCGGTGGACGAGGCGCGCCAGCAGCTCCTTGCCGGTGCCGCTTTCGCCGAGGACGAGCACCGGCAGGTCTCCCCGCGCGAGGCGGCCGGCGCGCTCCGCCGCGCGGCGGAGCGCCGGACACTCGCCGGCCAGGCCGTCACCGTCGTCGCCACCCCTTCGTTCCGGCGGCGCGTGGGCCGGCCGCGCCGCCGCCCCACGCCCGTCGAGCTCTCGCGCCGCCACCGCGAACAGTGCCCGCACCCGATCGTCGAGCGCCGGCGCCCGGAGCACCAGCCGGCCCGCGGCTGATGGGACCGAGAGCTCTTCGGGCCCGCCGGCGCCGCCCACCAGGACCTCGGCGAAGTCCCCGCAAGCCTCCGCTCCGTGGCGTTCCAGGCGAAGCTCCGGGTAACCGGCGTCCTCGAACAGCCGGCGGAGGTCGGCGAGGTCTCGTGCCTCGCGCTCCAGATAGCGGGCCAGGGCCCGCCATGGGCCGCCCTCGGCCGCTTCCAGCCGCTCGGCGGGAGCGGTGGCGCCGATCCGCCGAAACGCGGCGGCGGCGCGCTGCCGCCACACTTCGGGCACGACTCCGGAATGGAGGAGCTCGGCGTCGCGCACCAGGCGGGCGGCGCGGTAGGGCTCCAGCTTCTCGAGCTCCCCCCAGAGGGCGAGCGGCGCCTCCCGACCCTGGAGGACGATCTCCCAGAGCGCTTCGAAGCCGCTCTCCCGCGCCGCTTCCCGGGCTTCATCGGGGCGGCCCGCGAGCGCGAAGAGGGCCGGTCGCTCCTCGGGCTCGAGCTCGCCCAGGGCCTCGGGTCCGACCGCCTCGAGGGCCTCCGCAGCTTCCTCCACCGCCCCCAGCCAGCCGAGCGCCCGGGCCTCGAACAGCCGGACCTCGCCGCGGTGCCAGACGAGCCCCTCGGCATCGAGCAGGTCGAGGGCCTCCCGGCAGTGGGCCAGGGCCGCCTCCGGGCGGCCCAGCACGAGCTCGAACCTCGCCCATAGGGCGAGATCGTGGACTTGGCCCCGGAGGTTGCCACCGAGGCGGTTCTCCTCGAGCGAGCGCTCCAGCACCTCCGCCACGCCACCGATCCGGCCCCGGCGCACGCGGACCTCGGCCAGGTTGCAGAGCGCGAGCGTGGTCCTGCGGGGGCCGTCGCAGCCGGCGAGCAGGCGCTGGGCGTGGAGGAAGGCGCGCTCGGCGCCGGCGAGGTCGCCCACCCTCGCCCGGCCGACGCCGAGGTCGCTCCACAGGCCCGCGGCCTGATGCCGGTGGAGCAGCCGGCGGCCGACCGAGAGCGCGCGGGTGAGGCTCGCCACCATCTCGGCTCCCCGCCCGGCGGCGAGGGCGCGCCAGCCGGCGGCCTGGTGGAAGCGCCAGGCGAGCCCGGGCGGGCCGTGGGCGGCCGAGCGGGCCGCAGCGAGGTGGCGGTCCATGGCCTCGGAATCGCCCCGGTCCCAGGCGGCCGCGGCCGCTACCAGCTCGGCTCGCAGCCGGTCCCCGCCGCAGGTCTCCGCGAGCGCCCGGCGGACCCAGAAGCCGCCGCGCTCGGGCCGGCGGCCGGCGGCGTGGACCCGCTGGGCGATGTCGGCGACCTCGACCAGGGCGTCGGGCGGCAGGTCCGCGCTGGCGAGGCGGGCGAGGCGGCGCCGGACCGCCTCGAGCTCGCCCAGCAGGAGACGGGCCCGGAGTCGCAGGGCCTCCGCACGGAATCCCGTTCCGCGGTCGCGGGTCCCGGCCGCGAGCTCGCCCAGGAGCTCCGCCGCGGCCACGAAGCGCCCGAGGGCCAGCAACGCCTCGCCGTGGGCCAGCCGCTCCTCCTCGCCGCCGGCCGGATGCGGTGCCCCGGGGCCGTCGCCGCGGACGGCCCACGCGGCCACCGCCCGCGACCAGCGGCCGGCGGCGATCAGCCGCGCTGGATCGCCCGCGCCATCGCCCGACCAGAGCCGGCGGGCCTCCGGCCCGGCGAGCACGCAGCGCAGGGCCGCGACCTCCCCGACCGGCGCCGACCGGGGCCAGCCCCCGGCTCCGGCGCCCGCCAGGAGCACCGTCCGCGTGCCGTCGCGGCGGAGCTCGGCGGCCAGGGCCTCGCGATCGACGGCGCCGTCCTCCTCCCAGAGGAACGGGGCCAGCTCAAGGACATCGGTCACCGCGCGATGCGGCGCCAGCGGAACCAGGTCGGGGCGCCAGCGCTCCTGTAGGCGCCGTACGGCCCGGCGAGCCTCGCCGCGGCCGGCCACGCGCTTCGGAGCGCCGAAGAGGGACTCGACCAGCCGCCCGAGGCGCTCCTGGCAAGGAACGCCGTCCTTTCCCGGCGCGGCGCCGGTGCCGCAGAGCTCGCCGCCAACGCTCAGGCCCGCCCCCTCCCAGCCCCGGGCGAGCCGCATCCCTGCGGCGTCGAGGTGGGCAAGGAGGGCGGCGCCCTGCAGGACGATGCCGACCCGCCGGCGGTCGGAGAGGCCGACCGTCGCCACCGCCTCTCGGAGCGAGCGCTCGGGCGCCGTCTCCAGCGCGGCGTGGGCCAGCAATCGGGGCTCGCTTTCGGTCACCGCTTCGTAGGTTCCGCACCGCGTCGTCCGCAGGACGGGAGGTCCCCCGCAGGGGCCTCCCACGGCACCGAGCCAGCTCAGCCGGCGGCGAGGAGGGCGTCGAGATCCCTCCAGAAGCCCGGGTAGGACTTGGCCACCACCTCCGGGTTCGCCACCGCTACCCCCTCCCGGCGCAGGCCGACCAGGGCGAAGGCCATGGCGATCCGGTGGTCCCCCGCCGGATCGAGCGTCACGAGCTCGCCGGCCGGCGAGCCTGCCGGGACGGTTGGCGCACCGCCGGCCCAGCACCCTGGGATCCGGAGACCGTCGCGGAGCTCCTCGACGGGGACGCCCAGCCGCCCGAGGCCCGATGCCAGGGCCCGCAGCCGGTCGCTTTCCTTGATCCGCAGGTGCGAAACATTGTAAATGCGAGTGGACCCTTTGGCAAATGGGGCGAGGGCGGCGAGCGTGGGCACCTGGTCCGGCATGGCCGACAGGTCGACCTCGAGAGCCGCGAGCTCCCGGCCCTCGACCTCGAGCTCCCCGGCGCGCCAGGCGACCCGAGCGCCCATCCGGGAGAGGAGGTCGAGGAACCGCCGGTCGCCCTGGGCCGAGGTGGGCGAAAGGCCGGCTAGGGTCACCCGGCCGCCGGTCAGAGCGGCGGCGGCGGCCGGGTAGCAGGCGGCCGAGTAGTCGCCTTCGACGATCAGATCGGGGGGCGGGACGGGACGCGCGGGGCGGATCCGATAGCCGCCGTGGAGCCCTTCGATCGGATCGGCGCTCCCGGAGGGAGTGAAGCGTCGGATCGCCGCGCGGGTGAGCTCGACATAGGGGTGCGACGTCAGAGCCGGGACCGCGAGCTCGACGGTACTCTCGGCGCGGAGGCAGGCCATGAGCAGGGCCGAGAGGTACTGGCTCGAACGGCCGGCGTCCAGGGTCGCGCGGCCGCCGGGGAGGGGACCGCCGTGGACGATCAGCGGGGCATGCCCCGGGCTCGCCCCCGCCGCCGCCGGCTCGATCCGGGCGCCGAGCTCCCGGAGTGCCGCGACCAGCGGCCCGACCGGCCGCTCCCGGAGACGCGGCGAGCCGTCCAGGCGCCAGCGGCCGGGCGACACGGCGAGGCTCGCGGTCAGGAACCGGAAGAGGGTCCCGGCGTTGCCGCAAGCCAGCTCGGCCTCGAGGGGGGCCGCCCGCGACGGCGCCGCAGGGGGGATGAGACGTGCAGCGTCCTCCGAGGCCTCGACCCCCCACCCGAGCGCGGCCAGAGCGTCGAGGAAGAGCCGGGTGTCCTCGGCCAGCAGCGGCCGGCGGATCGCAGCCTCGCGGCCCGAAAGCAGGGTGAGGTTCAGGTAGCGGTGGGTGACGCTCTTCGACGGCGGCGGCGTCACCCTCCCCCGGGCCACCCGGCCCGCGGGGATCGGCCGCGGCCTCAGCTCAACCACTCGATCTCCCGGCTCTCGTACCAGGCGTCGAGCAGGCGGACCTCGCCCTCCGGCACCGCCAGCGTCCGCGCCTCGTGGAAGTGGCCGAGGAGCAGGACGTCGTGGCCCTCGGCCAGCCGCCGGCGCCCGTAAGCCCGGAGCACCTCCTCAGGGATGCTCCGCTTGTGCTCGAGATTGGTTCCGGAGAGCTTGCGCTCCGTGCCGAAGACCAGGCGACGGGCGAAGCGCCGCGGCACCAGTGACGCCGCCAGCCGGCTCGGGCGGCTCTTCGAGACGGCACGCCAGAAGCGATACTTGCGGTCTCGGCGGTCGAGGCCGTCGCCGTGGACCGCGAGGTAGCGCCTGCCGCCGACTGCGAAGGCGAGCTCGGTGCCGACCGAGTCGAAAGCGCCTCTGTAGGCGCTGCCGCCGAGGAAGAAGTCCCGATTGCCCTCGATGTA
>DATKCC010000010.1:0-2497 GCA_035513375.1 Thermoanaerobaculia bacterium
CTCGACCGCAAGGGCTTCGAGCGCCTCCTGGGCGCCCTCTCCCGGGCCGGGCTGGTGGCCCTCCGGGAGGACTCTTTCGACAAGGACGGCCAGACGATCCGCTACCGCAGGGCCGCCTTGACCCCCGAAGGCCAGAGCGCCGTGGCCGGCCGCGGCGACGCCCTCGAACGGCTCCGTCTGGACGCCCCGATCGCGAGGAAGGCCAAGAAAAAGAAGCTCACCCGCACCCGCGTGGCCGCCGCTGCGGCGAGGGCGAAGCCGGCCGCGGACCTGCCGCCACCCGATCCCGAGCTCGCGGACCGCCTCCGCGACTGGCGGCTCGAGGAGGCCCGCCGCCGCAAGGTCCCGGCCTTCGTCCTGTTCTCCGACCGGACGCTCGAAGCCCTGGCCACCCACCGGCCCGGCACCCGCCAGGAGCTGCTGGAGATCCACGGTATCGGCCCCCACAAGGCCAAGACCCTCGGCGAGGCGATCCTCAGGATCATCGGCGAGGGGTGAGTCGGGGCGGACCGGCGGCCCCGGGCTCACCGCACCAGGTGCCACTCCGTCTGCCGCCCCGCCAGGTACACCACTCGCTCGCCGTCGAAGACCGCGCTCTGCTCGAGCTTGACCTGCACGAGCTGCCCGTCCCACTCCGGCACCGCCACTTTGACATTGCCTTCGATGGCGTACGCCGTCGAGGGGTGGAGCGGCCAATCCCCCCGGACCGCTGTCGGCCCCTGGTCGTCCCACATCCCGATGGTCGGTCCCGGCGCGTGGCCGAAGAACCCCAGCGGATGCGTGTAGACGCTCGCCGCGATCCCCTCCGCCGCCGAGGCCGAGAGCGCCGCCGCCAGCACCTCGTTGCCGCTGCGCCCGGTCCGGAAGCTCCCGGTCAGGAGGTCCTGCCAGCGATTGCCCACCGCGAGCGCCCGCCGGAGCCCTGCCGGCGCCTCCCGCTCGCCGGCGCGGAGCACGTAGCCCATCTCCTGGGTGTCGGTGCACAGCCGCAGGTAGCAGATCCCGACGTCCGTGTGGAGCACGTCCCCCCGCCGGATCGTTCCGGAAGCGCCGCAGAAGGGCGCGTCGGGCGCGCAATCCTCGCCCGGGCGCTGCAGGTTGACGTCGGGCTGGAACCAGATCGGCAGCCCGAGCTCCGCGAAGCGCTCCCGGATGGTCCAGGCCACGTCGTCGGCCGTCGTCACGCCCGGGGTGATCGTGCGCTCGGAGAAGGCCTCGGCGATCACGCCGCGGGCGAGCGCGACGACGTGCGGGTAGACCTCGAGCTCGCGCGGCGTCCGGGTCTCGATCCAGCGCACTGCGAGCTCCTCGGCCGAGACCAGCCGCCCGGACAGGTCCGGACCGAGGGCCTCCACCAGCCGGTCCCGGAGGCTCGCCGTCAACCCGTCCGCCACCGGCCAATCGCGCGAGACGTCGATCCCGATCCGCTGGGGGTCCCGCTCCCGGACGACTTCGGCGAGCCCCCGCCACTGCGCCTCCTCGTCGCCCCCCTCCCAGGCGGCTTGGTAGGGCGGCCCCTGCGGGTAGCGGGAGACCGACAGCAGCTCCACGCCCCGGTCCCCGCCCTCCCCGGTCCCGAGGTCGTGGAAGACCAGCATCGTCGTCCGCCGCGCCGCGAACACCGGCTCGGGAACCAGGGTCAGGAAGACCGGGTCCTCGGCGTACTCCCGGTTGATCACCAGCCAGAGATCGATCCCGGCCTCGCGCATCAGCCGGGGGAGGAGGTCCCGCAGCCGCTCCTCCAGCATCTCGTTGACCGGAGCTGCCCGCTCCCGCCAGGGCAGCACCGCGCCGGGTCCCGGGAGCGCCCGCCCCTGGTCGAAGACCTGCGGACCTTCCTGCGCCAGGGTGGGTGGCGCCGTGGCGAACGCCAGGGTGAGCAGGGTCGAGGCGAAAACGGGCTTGCTGGTCATGGCGCGGGAGTTTACGGGATGAGGCGGTACAATGGCCTCCCACCGAGCCGGAGCCGCGATCGGCTCCGCGCAACCTTCACCCTCCGGCGGACTGACGCAATGGGCGCCGAACCGCCGTCCCGCAACCGAGGAAGGCCTCTCCCGATGACCCGCCGCATGCTGATCAACGCCCGGAGCCCCGAAGAGGTGCGCCTGGCGATCGTCACCGACCGGACCCTCGACGACTACCAGCTCGAGGTCGCCGACCGGAGCCTCCTCCGAGGCAACATCTACCGGGGCACGATCGCCTCGATCCAGCCCAGCCTGAACGCCGCCTTCATCGACTACGGCGGCGAGCGCCACGGCTTCCTCTCGGCCAAGGACCTGGTCCCCGAGGCCTTCTACCGTGACCCCGAGGACCCGCGCCACCCGCGGATCGACGAGGTCCTCGAGCGCGGCAAGCCGATCGTCGTGCAGGTGTCGCGCGAGAGCGAAGGGGACAAGGGGGCGGTCCTCTCGACCGACCTCTCGCTCGCCGGCCGCTATCTCGTTTTCACCCCGTTCGGCGGCACCAGCGGCGTCTCGCGGAAGGTCGAGGACGAGGA
>DATKCC010000011.1:0-5154 GCA_035513375.1 Thermoanaerobaculia bacterium
CACCACCTCGGGCCGAACCCGCCGGACGACTTGCTCGACGCTCGAGCGGTCCCGGACGTCGGCCTCGTGGAGCTCCACCCCGGGGATCTCCAGGCACTCGGCCCAGTAGGTGCCGGCGACCGGTTGCCCTTCGGCCACCAACAGACGCGCGAGGTGGCGGCCCACGAACCCGCCGGCGCCGGTGATCAGGATGCGCATCGGCCTCAGCGGACCTCGGCGTCGGGCTTGCGGTGGGCCTCGCGCTCGCGCCAGAAGTCGAGGGTGTCCCTGAGCGTCTGCGCGAACGGCACCCGCGGCTCCCAACCGGTGTCGGCCCGGAACTTGGAGCTGTCGCCGATCAGGATCTCGACGTCCGACGGGCGCAGGCGACCGGGATCGATCTCGGTCGTGACCTCGACCTCGGCGAGGGCGATCAGCCGATCGAGCAGCTCCCGGATGGTGATACCCACCCCGGTCGCGATGTTGTAGGCCTCGCCGGGACGGGCGCGGGTCGCCGCCAGCCAGTAGGCCCGGACCATGTCCCGGACGTCGGTGAAGTCGCGCACTGCGTCGAGGTTGCCCACGCGGATCACCGCCGGCGCCAGGCCGAGCTCGATCCTGGCGATCTGCCGAGCGAAGCTCGAGGTCACGAACACGTCGCCGCGGCGCGGCCCGGTGTGGTTGAAGCCGCGGGTGCGGACGACCTTCAAGCCATAGCTCTGGAAGTACTGGTAGCCGAGGAAGTCCTGCCCCACCTTGGAGACCGCGTAGGGCGAGAGCGGGCGCAGCGGATTGGTCTCCTTGATCGGTACCTCGTCCGGGAGCACCAAGCCGTACTGCTCCGAGGAGCAGGCGATCTGGATCGTCGGGTCGAGCCCCAGGGCGCGGACCCCCTCGAACAGGTTGAGCTGCCCAGAGAGGTTCGACAGCACGGTGTCCGCGGGCGCGCTCCAGGACGAGGGCACGAAGCTCTGGGCCGCGAGATGAAAGATTGCATCCGGCCGAGCCTTCTCGAGCACTAGCCGGACCGAGCTCGCGTCGCGGAGCTCGCACTCGACGAGCTCGAGCTTCCGACCCAGGTGCTCGACGTTGTCCATCCGGCTCCGCCAGCGGTAGGTGCCGTAGACCTTCACCTCCGGGTGCTCGGCGAGCAGATAGTCGGCGAGATGGGAGCCCGCAAAACCGGTGACCCCGGTGATCAGGACGTTCATGCGTTCCTCACTCCTCTGATGGTGTCCAGGTAGTGGCCGAGGCCGGCGCGCCAGCTCTCGACCGGCCGACCGGTGAGGCGCTCGAAGCGCTCGACCGCCAGGACCGAGTAGGCCGGCCGCGGGGCCGGCCGCGCCGACTCGGCGGTCGAGATCGGCTCGACCGCCACCGCCGGCCGCCGGGAGGCGGCGATCTCGCAGGCGAAGCCGTACCAGGAGACCGGCTCCCGATTGCGGTAGTGAACGACGCCGGCGGCGCCGCCGGCCGGGCCGATCTCGGCCAGGTCCCAGAGCGCCCGGGCGAGATGCGGCGTATAGGTCGGGCAACCGACCTGATCATCGACCACCCGTAGCGGATCAGTCCCTTCGGCCATCAGCCGGAGCATGGTGGCAACGAAGCTCGGTCCGCCGGGCCCGAAGAGCCAGCTCGTCCGGACGATCGTCGGGCCCGCGGCTGCGCCGCCTCCGGCGCCGTCTCGCGCCTCCCCTCCGGCGAGCGCCGCGGCCTCTCCCGCGAGCTTCGAGCGGCCGTAGGCCGAGCGCGGTCCGGTCGGTGCATCCTCCGGGTAGGGCTCGCCGGCCGAGCCGTCGAAGACGTAATCGGTCGACAGCTGGAACAGCCGGGCGCCGGCGGCGCGCGCGAGTGCGGCGGCGTTGGCGGCGCCGCCGGCGTTGATCGCGAAGGCCCGCTCCTCCTCGCCCTCGCAGGCGTCGACAGCAGTCATGGCGGCGCAGTTGAAGACCACCTCCGGCCGGAACTCCCGGCCCCAGGCGAGCAGTCCCTCGAGCTCGGTGACGTCGGCCGCGACCCGGGAGAGGCCGAGCGTCGGGTGGCCGCGGCGGCGGCCTTCGGCCACCACCTGGCGGCCCAGCATGCCGGAGCCGCCGAGGACCAGGCTCCTCAGCGACCTCAAGGGATCCCGACCTCCGACTTGTCGCCGAGCATGAAGCGGTAGGCGGCCGGCTTGAGGCCGGTCTTGGTGATCCGCACCTCGCGGCCGATCAGCGAGGCGTCGATCCGCAGCGGGATATCGCGGATCTCGCTCCCGGCCATGACGATCGAGTTCTCGATCTCGCACCGCTCGACCACGCAACCGTCGCCGATTGCGGTGTAGGGACCGACGAAGGCGTCGACGATCCGGGCACCGGCCCCGATCACCACCGGGCCCCGGACCAGCGAGCCCACGATCTCGACCCCTTCGCCGATCTCGACCCGGCCCTCGAGGCGGCTGCCCTGTGGGACGTCGCCCCGCCTCGGCACCCGCAGGGTCTCGAGGACGATCCGGTTCGCTTCGAGCATGTCCTCGATCTTGCCGGTGTCCTTCCACCAGCCGCGGACGATGTGGGGATGGACGTCGAGGCCGCGATCGATCAAGTCCTGGATGGCGTCGGTGATCTCGAGCTCGCCCCGGGCGGAGGGGCGGATCCGGTGGACCGAGGGGAAGATCTCCCGGTCGAACATGTAGACCCCGACCAGGGCCAGGTTGCTCGGCGCCACCGCCGGCTTCTCGATCAGGCGCTTGACCTTGCCCTCGGGGGTGAGCTCGGCGACCCCGAACTGCTCCGGGTTGGGGACCTCGGCGAGCAGGATCTCGGCCGCGCAGCCGAGCTCGCGGAACTCCTCGACCAGGCTGGTGATGCCGCCGGCGATCAGGTTGTCGCCGAGGTACATGACGAACGGCTCGCCGCCCAGGAACTGCTCGGCGATCAGCACCGCGTGCGCGAGTCCGCGGGGGGCGTCCTGCTCGATGTAGGTGACCCGGGCGCCGAAGCGGGAGCCGTCGCCCACGGCGGCGCGGATCTCGTCGCCGGTCTCGCCGACCACGATCCCCAGGTCGGTGATCCCGGCCGCGACGATCGACTCGATGCCGTAGAAGAGCACCGGCTTGTTCGCCACCGGCACGAGCTGCTTGGCCGAGGTGAAGGTCAAGGGGCGCAGGCGCGTGCCCTTGCCGCCGGAGAGGATCAATCCCTTCACCCGATCACCCCCTCATCCCCTCGATCCCCTCGATCCCCTTCCCACGCTCGAGGGGGAAGGGGACGCCACCACCCGGCTCCGCGCGTGTCTCAACCTTCACTCCAGTCTCCCGGTCAGGTCGAGGAAGGTGCCGACGTTCTTCAGGGTGAAGGCGACCCGGTAGTCGGTCTCGGCTACCTCGCCGGCCAGGAACTCCCGGTACTCCAGGCGGATGCCGTAGCACTGGGCGGTCCAGTCGAGGAAGTAGCGCTGCTCCTGGAGCTCCGACTCGTGGAGGTTGTAGTCGAGGCTGCCGCGCAGGCCGAGCCGCCCGGGAAGCACCGCCACCCCGCCTGACAGCCGGAGCTGATCGCTCAGGGTCTCGCCGTCCTGGGCCCGGAAGCGGGTGGTGTAGCGCACCCCCACGTCGTGGAGGCCGAAGCGGTGGTCGGCGGCGATCGAGCTCGACAGGAGCTGGCCGAACAGGGTCGAGTAGCGCCATTCGGCCCGGACGTTGGTGTCGAACGAGGGGGCGAAGCGGAGGATCGCCTCGAGCGGGCCCCGCTGGGACTGGAGGGTCCCGGCGCCGGGCTCGAGGGTCTCGCGCCCCTCGTCGAGCGGCTGCGTATCGTCGAAGCTGTAGCTCTGGGCGAGCTCGAAGGTGAGGATCTCCCGGGCGGCGCCACCCTCCTCCTCCGGCGGCTTGGCCTTGAGGCGGTTGATCAGCGAAACCCGGGCGACATTGCCGGAGAACAGGCGGTCGACGCTGTCGAAGGACGGCACCTCCGTATTGTCCTCGAAGTCGTCGATGAAGGAATAGACCACCCGCGGCTCGATCACGTGCTTGAACCGGGCGAAGGGCCCCACTCCGGCGTCGAAGACCCGTGAGAAGGAAGGGCCGATCACCTGCGCTCCCCAGGTCGAGACCGAGCGCGAAAGCGATTCGCCGGTGAACGAGCTGCCGGTCGCATCGACCGCCGCCGGGTCGGTCTCCAGGCTGTCGCCCCACCAGGTCACCCGGTGGCCGGCGGTCAGCGACAGCGACAACCAGGGCGCGGGCTCGAGTGGGAGCGAGATCTCGGGGAAGAGGTCGGCGCGGCCGTACTGGGAGCCGTAGGTCTCCGAGCGGTCGACCGAGAGGTAGGCGAGGGAGCTGTTGACGGTCAGGTAGAGCGGCGCCTCCCAGAGCGGGGTCTCGAACAGCGGTGTCGAGCGCAGGCGGTACTCGAGGGCCGGCAGGCGCTTGTCGGTCGAGATCCGGTCGCCGGTGAAGGTCTCCCGGTCGGTCACCTGGAGGTTCACCAGGTGGGTGCCCCAATTGCCGGTCAAGAAGGCCCGGGATTCCTCGAAGCGCAGGCTGTTGCGGTCGAAGTCGCGCTCGAAGTCGCGGAAGAACTGGAAGTCGGAGTACTCGGTCCAGTCGATCACCCCGCGCATCCCCAGCGGCAGGTCGTCGGAGACGTGGTCGAGATCGGCGCGCCACCGCCATTCGTCCAGGTCCGCGTCCTGGATGGCGTAGCCCTCGAAGCGGCCGATCGTGCCCTCGGTCGGCCGGTAGCGCAGCTCGTTGCCGATCCCGTAGTAGCCCTCGCTGTAGCCGTCGACGAAGAAGGTCGTGTCGTAGCTCCGGCCGATCGGCTGGAAGTAGGCCAGCCCGAGATAGGTGCCCCGGCGCTCGCTGAAGCCGAAGTTGGGCACCAGCAGGCCGGCGCTGCGCTCGCGCTTGGTCGGGTAGACGATGTAGGGGGTGTAGAAGATCGGGAGCCGCTTGACGTTGAGCCGCGCGTGCTCGACGTAGGCGTAGCCCTCGACCTCGATCCGCGCCTGCCCGAGGCGGAAGCTCCAGTCGGGCACCTCCTGGTCGCAGGCGGTGAAGACGCCGTCGGTGACCGTGTAGACATCGTCGCCGACCTTGGAGATCTCCCGGCCGCTGAAGTAGTAGTCCGGATCGACGTAGGCCGTGGCCTCGGTCATGGTGCCGGTCTTGGTGTCGAGCCGGAAGGTCAGGGT
>DATKCC010000012.1:0-2927 GCA_035513375.1 Thermoanaerobaculia bacterium
CCGCCGCCGCCATCCGAGGTGCTTCCTGAGCTCCTCGGCGGTCGGGCTCTCGACCTCGTCGAGGAAGCCCTCGAGGGGGCCGGAGTAGAGCAGCTCGCCGCCGTGGACGCCGCCGCCGGGGCCGAGGTCGACGATCCAGTCGGCGCGGGCGATGAGGTCGACCGAGTGCTCGACGACGACGACGCCGTCGCCCCGGCGGACCAGGCGCCGGAGGGTCGAGCACAGCAGGTCGATGTCGGAGAGGTGGAGACCGGTCGTCGGCTCGTCGAACAGGAACAGGCGCGGCTTCTCGGCGGCCGGGCGGTCGAGGAAGGCGGCGAGCTTCAGGCGCTGGGCCTCGCCGCCCGAGAGCGTCGAGGTCGGCTGGCCGAGCCGCAGGTAGCCGAGCCCGGCCTCGGCCAGGACCTCCAGGCGCCGGGCGAGCTTCCGGTTGCCGGCGAAGAGCTCCTGCGCCTCCGCGACCGTCAGGTCGAGCACCTGGTCGATCGACCGGCCCTGGAAGCGGACCTTCAGCACCTCCGGCCGGAAGCGGCGGCCGCCGCACTCCTCGCAGGGCACCGTCACGGGCGCCATGAACTGCATGTCGACCTCGGTCGCGCCGGTGCCCTCGCACGCCGGGCAGCGCCCCTTGGCGACGTTGAACGAGAAGTGCCCGGCGGTCACCCCGCGGGCCTTCGCCCCCGGGACCGCAGCGAAGAGCTTCCGGATCTCGTCGTAGGCCTTGACATAGGTCACCGGGTTCGAGCGGCTGGAGCGGCCGAGCGGGCTCTGGTCGACGAGCGTCACGTCGGCGAGCCCTTCCAGGCCCTCGATCGAGCCGACCTCCCCGGGCTCGACGTCGACCACGCCGCGGGCGCGCTGGTAGGTGCCGTACAGGACGTTCTCGACCAGGGTCGACTTGCCCGAGCCGGAGACCCCGGTCACCGCGACCAGCGACGCCAGCGGCCACTCGACATCGATGCCGCGGAGGTTGTGGGCGCGGGCGCCGGCGATCCGGAGGCGCGGCCTGCCGGCGATCTCGTCCTCGAGGGTCCCCTTGCCCCGCTCCCGCCGGAACCTCGCGATGTGCTCCCGCGCCCGCCCCGGCGGCCGCGCTTTGAGGTAGCGCGCGGTCAGGGAGTCCTCGGCGGCGAGCACCTCCTCGACCGTCCCCTCGGCCATCAGGCGCCCCCCGGCCTCGCCGGCCCGGGGGCCCAGGTCGATCACGTGGTCGGCCCCGAGGACGATCGCGCGGTCGTGCTCGACCACCAGCACGGTGTTGCCCCGGCCCGCCAGGTCGTGGAGGAGCGCGAGGAGCCGGCCGGAGTCCTGCGGGTGGAGGCCCACTGTCGGCTCGTCGAGGGCGTAGAGGGTGCTGGTCAGCCCGGAGCCGAGCGACGCCGCCAGGTGGATGCGCTGGGCCTCGCCGCCCGAGAGGGTCCGGGCCTGGCGGTCGAGGGTCAGGTAGTCGAGGCCCACCCGGTG
The DNA here is from genome assembly GCA_035513375.1 of Thermoanaerobaculia bacterium. Taxonomy (GTDB): domain Bacteria; phylum Acidobacteriota; class Thermoanaerobaculia; order Multivoradales; family DATKCC01; genus DATKCC01. The sequence continues at coordinate 1,465 of DATKCC010000012.1, forward strand.
GAGCACCTCCACCCGCTCGGCGAGCTCGTCGATCAGGTGCCCGGCAGTCTCGCGCTGGCGGGGGGTCCAGTCGCGCGCCGCGAGCCACTCCCGCAGGCGCTCGACCGACATCTCGGCGAGCTCGGCGATCGAGCGCTCCTCGAGCCGGACCGTCAGCGCTTCGGGCTTCAAGCGCGTGCCGGCGCACCCGGGGCAGCGGTCGTAGGCGCGATAGCGGGCGAGGAGCACCCGCACGTGGACGCGGTAGGTCTTGCGCTCGAGCCGCTTGAAGAAGCGCTCGAGGCTGGTGAACTTGACCCCGCCCCCCTCCCGGCCGCTCCATACCCACGCCCGGTCCGCCTCCGAGAGCTCCTCCCAGGGCAGGTCGAGGGGCACGCCCTGGGCGCGCGCCGCCCGGCGGAGGCTGGCGTAGAAGTGCTCGTAGGCCGGCGTGTTCCAGGGGGCGATCGGGCGCTCCTCCAGGGTGAGCCGCGGGTTCGGGATCACCCGCTCCCGGTCGATCCCGATCACCCGGCCGAACCCCTGGCACTCCGGGCAGGCCCCCAGCGGCGAGTTGAAGGAGAAGAGCGCCGGCGTCGGCGCCCGGGAGCTATGGCCGCAGAGCGTGCAGACCAGGCTCCGGGCGAAGATCCGCCGCCGGGGCGCGGCGCCGGGGCGCGGCCCGGGCGGCGCCGTGAGCGCCTCGAGCGCCCCGGCGCCCAGCCGGTAGCCCTCCTCCACGGTCTCGGCGAGGCGCGCCGACGGCGCTTCCCCGGCCGGGGCCGCCGCGAATCGGCCGAGCACCAGGGGCAAGGGGTCGGCGGCCTTCGGCCAGCTCTCCCCCGGCTCCATCCGGACGACCGCGCCCTCCTCAGCAGCCTTCCTGCCGAGCCGCCGGCTGAACCCCTGGCGGACGAGCTCCGCCAGGGCCTGGTCGGCGCCCCGCTTCGGCCGGGGGAGCCGGACGACCAGGAGGAAGCTCTCACCGGCCGCCCCGCCGGCGAGCGCCGCGGCGGCCTGGTCCGGGGTGTAGCGCCGGAGCGGCCCGTGGCCGTGCGGGCAGCGCACCTCGCCCAAGTGGGTGAAGAGCAGGCGCAGCACGTCGAGGGCCTCGGTGATCGTGCCCACGGTCGAGCGGGCGTTGCGCACGCCGTTCCGGGCTTCGATCGCCACCGCCGGCAGGATCCCGCGGATGTCGTCGACCGGCGGCCGCTCCATCTTGTCGAGGAACTGCCGCGCGTACGTCGACATCGACTCGACGAAGCGCCGCTGCCCCTCGGCGTAGACGGTGTCGAAGGCGAGCGACGACTTTCCCGCCCCCGAGGGGCCGGTCACGACCGTCACCGCGCCGTGCGGGATGCGGCAGGAGACCCCCTTCAGGTTGTGGGTGCGGGCGCCCTCGACCACGATGGCGGGGCCGGCGGGCCGGGATGGATCGGGATCTCGTTCGGGCATGGAGACGGCGCGCTGCCGCGGTTTCCGCG
>DATKCC010000013.1:0-6055 GCA_035513375.1 Thermoanaerobaculia bacterium
CCCCCGTCGGCCTGGATCACGTCGCAGTCGAGGGTGACGGTGACCTCGCCGAGGGCCGCGAGGTCGGTCGCGGCGCGGAGGCTGCGGCCGATCAGGCGCTGGATCTCCGCGGTCCGCCCCGTTGGGCGGCCCCGGGCCACCTCGCGCATCGAGCGCGTGTGGGTGGCCCGGGGGAGCATCCCGAACTCCCCGGTCACCCATCCGGTCCCCGAGTCCTTGAGGAAGGGCGGCACCCGCCGCTCGACGCTCGCCGCCACCAGCACCCGGGTGTCGCCGACCGAGATCAGCGCCGAACCCTCGGCGTACTTCAAGGCCCCCGGCTCGATCCGGACCGGCCGGAGGGCGTCGGCCGCCCGGCCGCCGGGGCGGTTGGCTCCGTGGCTCACCATGGTCCGGCATTGTACCGGGCCGGCCTGCGGAGGGCCCGGCGCAAGCCCTCCATCCGGGCGCCCGGCCGACCCCGCGTCTCCTGCGGCAGAGGCGGAGGAGGATCATGCAGGATCGGCGGCGATCAGGTCACGTCGACCAGCTCGAAGGTGAGGTCGCCGTCGAGGATCTGATGGGCCAGGCAGGCGAAGCGCTCGGCGCTGTCGGTGACGTAGGCGTGGAGCTCGCCCGGCGGGCCGCCGGCCGGCGCTGCGAGCCCCGCCGCCTGGAGGTCGTGCGCCACCTGGCCGGCTACCGCGGAGGCCGAGTCCACGAGCTCGATCCCCGGCCCCGTCACCCGGGCGAGGACCGGCCGCAGGAGTGGGTAGTGGGTGCAGCCCAGCACCAGGGTGTCGACGCCGGCGGCTGTCAGCGGCTCGAGATAGCGCCGCGCGATCGCCTCGGCGATCGGATCGTCGGCCCAGCCCTCCTCGACCAGCGGCACGAAGAGCGGGCACGCCTGCGAGCGCACGTCGAGCTCCGGCCGTATCCGCCGCAGCGCCTCGGCGTAGGCGTCGGAGCGGATGGTCGACTCGGTGGCGATCACCCCCACCCGGCCGGCCGACGTGGCGGCCGCCCGAGCCGCGCCGGGCTCGATCACCCCCCAGAGCGGGAGGGTGGGAGCGAGATGAGGCACCGCCAGAGCCGACGCGGTGTTGCAGGCGACGACGACCGCCTTGATCCCCCGATCGAGCAGGAAGTCGACGTTCTTGCGCGTGTAGCGCAGCACGGTCTCGGCCGATTTGGTGCCGTAGGGAAGCCGGGCTGTGTCGCCCAGGTAGAGGATCGACTCGGCCGGGAGCCGCGCGCGGAGCGCGGCCACCACGGTGAGGCCGCCGATCCCGGAGTCGAAGACGCCGATCGGCAGGGACCGAACGGCGTCTGCGGCCCAGCCCTCGCTGCCCGGCATCAGCCCCCCGCCTTCGGGCGCCGGCGAGCGGCCTCGGCCAGCAGGTCCTCGGCGGGCAGGAGCGGCGCGCTGGTGTCGAGGTGGCCGGAGAAGCTCTCCCGCTGGAGGCCGTTCCAGAGCAGCGACACCCGCTCGACCTCGGGCAGGTTGAAGGCCAGGGAGTCGACCAGGCTGTAGACCATCATCATCTCGGCGAGCGAGCCGCCCGAGGGCGGGTCGGGCCGCTCCTCGTCCCCCAGGTCGACGTACGCCGTGCCGTCAGCGGCGAGGTAAAGGTCGAAGAGCCCCACGCCCTGGGGAAAGGGTGCATGGAGCCCGGAGGTCGTGGGGCCGTCGAGCACGGCGAGGACGATCGCCCGGGCCCGGCCACGGGGATCGGCGGGCGCCGCCAGCTCTCGCTGCTCGGGGTAGAGGTACCCGCCCTCGCCGGGAAAGTAGAGCTCGAAGGTCACCAGCCGGCCACCCTCCTCCTGCTCGCCGGGCCCCTCGGGACCCCCGGCCCCCGGCTCCCGCCCGAGGAACCAGAGGAGAGCCAGGACGGCCGCCAGGGCGACGGCGCCGAGGACGATCGCGGCCGCCGCCCGGCGGCTCACGGCGTGGGCTCCGCCGCCCCGCCGGGACCACCCTGCGCCGTCGCCCGGGCCGCCCGCTCGTCGACCTCCGACCGGTAGCGCCCGATGGCGCGGACCAGGGCCTCGACCAGCTCGCTCCGGTAGGCGGGGTCCTTGAGCCGCTCCTCCTCCTCCGGGTTCGAGAGGAAACCGAGCTCGACCAGCACGGCCGGCATGGCGGCCCCCATCAGCACCCGGAAGGGCGCCTGCTTGACCCCGCGGTCGCGGAGCCCCAGCGTGGTGTTGAGCTCCTCCTGGATCAGCGCCGCCACCCGTTGGCTCGCCGACAGGTGGTGGCTCTGCGCCAGGTCCCAGAGGATGAGCTGGAGATCGTAGAGCGGGTCGTCGAGCTCGGCCGCGCCACGGTTCTCGGCCGCCGCGACCTCCGCCGCGCGAGCGTCGCTCGCCTCCATCGACAGGAAGTAGGTCTCGGCGCCCCGGGCGCGGGCGCCGAGAGAGGAGTTCAAGTGGATCGAAATGAACAGCTCCGCCTTGTTCTGGTTGGCGATCGCCGAGCGCGTGTCGAGGGGGAGGCTCGCGTCCTCGTCCCGGGTGAGGACCACACGGACCGGCAGGCGCTCGGCGAGGCGCGCGCGCAGGACCCGGGCGAGCTCCAGCGTGAGGTCCTTCTCCGTCTCGCCGGTCGGCCCCACGGCGCCGCTCTCGCCGCCGCCGTGGCCGGGATCGATGACGATCGTCCGGAGCCCTTGGTGGGGGCGCCCCGGCTCGATCCCGGGGACCTCCTCCGCCACGGACCGGGAGCGTTCCGCCCGCACCACGTCGAAGACCAGGCGGAACGGCCGCTCGAGCACGTAGCTCTCGGCCCGGGTCTCCGGGGCGAGCTCGATCCGCACCCGGTCCTCGGCCACGCGGACGTCCTCGACCAGCGGGTCGGCCACCCGGGGAATCGGGATGGGCGGCTGGAACCGGTCGCGGCGCGGCCGAACCTCGACCGCCTCCCGGCGCTCGACGAGCTCGTAGTCGAAGCGCTCCGGGAACCGCAGGACGACGGTCGTGACCCCCTGGAGGTGGACGACCTCGACCACGACCGGCAAGGTCGCGGCAAGGCCCCGCCGGGCGGTCAGGCGGCCGGCCTCCAGCGACCAGTCGAAGGAGAAGTCCAGCAGCTCGCCGTAGCTCGCCCGCAGCAGGTCGACGGGCACCAGGAGGCCCTCCCGATCGTCCGCGAACGGCGCCTGCGAGAGCTCGACGATCTCCCGGCCGACGATCGCGACCGGGTTGCCGGGGCCCGCGATCACCCGGGTCCCGCCCAGGGCCAGGACGACGCTCCCGTCCTCGCCGGAGAGCGTGCCGCCCAGCCGCGAGACGATCCGGCGCAGCGGGAAGAGCGGGCCTGCGTCGGTGGTGAGCGCCGGCGGGCCCAGGTCGTGGGTCTCGGCGCCGGGCTCGAAAGGGACCTCGATCGGGGGCTCGGCGGGACGCTCTCCCGGCCGGGGTTGGAGGGGGGCCGCTCCGGGGACGGTGGCGTCGCCGGGCGGCGGCGGCTGCGGCCGCGGTCCGGCGGTCGAGGAGGCCGCTACCGCCAGGAGCAGAACGAAGGCGAGGCGAACGGGCGGGAGCCTGCGGCGCACGGCAGCGAGGATACCACCGGGCCCCGTCGGGCCAGCCGGGCTTCCGCGCCGGGCGCCGGTGTGAGAAGCTCCGAGCCGATGGAGATCGAACAGCTCCGGGTCACCCTGAGGACTCGCGATCTCGAACGGAGCCGCCAGTTCTACGGCAAGACCTTGTCGCTGCCCGAGGTCGGCGCCTGGGAGGGTGAGGGAGTTCGCGGCGTCCTCTACCAGGCCGGACCGGGTCAGATCGAGGTGCTGGGCCGCGTCCCCGGTGCGCCCCGGCGCGCCGAGGACGACGCCTTCGAGTACCGTGGGCCCGAGCACGAGATGGAGCTCGTCCTGCTCGTGCCGTCGCCGGAGCGGGTTTACGAAGAGCTGATCTTCCGCGACCGCAACGTCCCCGGGGGGCTGCGGCAGGAGGACGACGGCTCGACGCGCTTCGAGACCCAAGACCCGGACGGGATCAAGATCGTCTTCCGCAGGGCCGCCCAGTAGAATCCCGGTAGCCCAGTCCGCAGCCATACCCTTCGGCGCCCAGGCCCCGGCAGGGTGGCGCCCGCACCGAGCTCCCCCATGGCCGCCTCGACCGATGCCTCCGAACGCCGAAGCGAGGGGGCGTGGACGGTGGACGACGTGGTCCGGACCGAACGGGCCGAGGACTGGGCGGTGTCGCGGGACGGCCGCCTCGCCGTCTGGGTGCGCTCGACGATCGTGCGGGAGGGCGGCGAGGAGCGGCGGGTCGCGAACCTCTGGCTGACCCGCCTCGACGGCGCCGGGACCGAGCCTTCGCCGCTCGCAGACTCCCTCCAGCTCACGCACGGCCGGGACCGGGTCGCGAAACCCGCCTTCTCGCCCGACGGGCGCCATCTCGCCTTCCTTTCGGAGCGGCAGCCTCCCGGCGGTGACGGTAGCGCGGAGAGAGCCGAGCGGGACGAGGACGACGCGAAGCGGCAACTCTGGGCGATCGCGCTCGGCGGCGGCGAGTCCTTCCCGGTGACCCGCCTCGACCGCTCGGTCCGGGCCTTCGGCTGGGTCGGCCCGGACACCCTGGTGGTCGCCGCCCGGGAGGCGAAGTCGGCCTGGGAGCTCGAGGCGAAGCGGCGCCGCGACCAGGCCTACGCGGTCGAGGACGCCGGCCGCGAGCCGCCGGTCCGGCTCTACCGGGTGAGCCTCGGCGGCGAGGTCCGGCGCTTGACCGGCGAGGGCGACTGGGTGAGGACCCTGGCGGTCGCCCCGGATGGCCGCCGGGCGGTCGTCATCGCCGACCAGAGCCTCTCCTGGGAGTTCGACTCCAAGGTGGCGCCGCACTCCAGGCTGGTCGACCTCACCAACGGGGAGCCCACCCGGCTCTTCGCCGAGCGGGTCGGCGGGCGCCTCCTCGTGCCGAAAGAGATCCGCTGGGAGAGGGACTCCTCGGGCTTCTACTTCGTCGACTCGTACAGCACCCACCCTCTCTACCGCGCCGCCAGCGTCGCTCGCCTCTGGCACCACGACCTCGCCAGCGGCGAGACGGCCGAGGTCGGCCTCGGCTGGGAGCGCGGCCTCGGGGTCGGATACGACGTCCTGCCCGACGGCTTCGTCGCCCTCCTCGCCGACGGGGTGGGCGACCGCCCGGCACGCTATCTCAAGCAGGGAGACGGATGGCGCCGCGCTGACCTCGCCTGGCCGCAGGAGGCGGACCACGCCGCCCACCTCGAGGCCCTGGTCGCTGCCCCCGACGGCTCCCGCCTCCTCTATCAGCACTCGCGGACGACCGAGCCGCCGCAGTGGTTCGCGGGACGGCTCGAGGGGGACCGGCTCGCCGGCGTTTGGCGCCTGACCGAGCTCAATCCCACCTTCGCCGGAAAGCCGACCGGACGGGCCGAGGTGATCCGCTTCCCGGGCGCCGGCGGCGACGAAGTGGAGGGGATCCTCCAGTACCCCCTCGACTGGGAGGAAGGCGAGCGCCGGCCGCTGGTGCTCGAGATCCACGGCGGCCCCGCCGCCCGCGACCGCGACCACTGGCTCCAGCGCTGGACCGCCCCGGCGCTCCTCTGGCGCCAGCGGGGCGCCTTCGTCCTCCAGCTGAACTACCACGGCAGCGCCGGCTACGGGCTCGAGTGGGTGGAGTCGATCGCCGCCGGCCGCTACTACGAGCTCGAGATCCCGGACCTCGAGGCCGGCGTCGACCACCTGGTCGAGCGCGGGCTCGCGGACCCGGAGCGGCTGGCGCTCGTCGGCTGGTCGAACGGGGGGATCCTCGCGGCCGAGCTGCTGACCCGGAGCGGCCGCTTCCGGGCGGCCTCGATCGGGGCAGCCGACGTCGAGTGGATCAGCGACTGGGCCAACGTCACCTTCGGCGCCTCGTTCGACAACTACTACCTCGGCGCGGCGCCGTGGGAGGACCCGGAGCTCTACGTCCGCAAGTCGCCGTTCTTCCGCCTGACCGAGGTCACCACCCCGACGCTCGTCTTCACCGGCACCGACGACACGAACGTGCCGCCCCACCAGAGCTGGAACCTGTTCCGGGCGCTCCAGCAGATCGGCCGGGCCGA
>DATKCC010000014.1:0-2893 GCA_035513375.1 Thermoanaerobaculia bacterium
CGAGCCGGTCAGGTCCCAGCCGTCGAGGTAGAGGAGGTCGAAGACCTGGTAGTGGAGCCGCAGGGGCGCGCCCTCGGCGAGGGCCTGCTGGAGGGTCGCGAAGTCGCTCCGTCCGTCCGCGAGGAGCGCCACCACCTCACCATCGAGAACCGCGCTCTCGAGCCCCAGCTCCGCCGCATCGGTGACCAGGCGCCCGAGCTTGCGGGTCCAGTCCTGCCCTCCGCGGGTGAGGAACCGGACGCCGTGCTCGGCGCCGTCCGCTTCGATCCGATGGTCGATCCGACAGAGCGCCCGGTAGCCGTCGTACTTGATCTCGTGCAGCCAGCGCTCGCCCGCCGGGACCTCGGAGGTGAGCGTGGCGAGCTGGGGGCGGAGCGCTTCCGAGAGGGGCGCCCGGCGGGCCTTCGAGAGCCGCGACGGATCGAGGAGCGGCCGGCCGGCCGCCCGCTCTTCGCGCTTCGAGTCGACCCGGCCCGGATTCGCCGCCACCTCCTCGAGCGTTCGCCCCGAGATCACGCTCTCCGGGCGCACTTCGATCAGCCTTCCGTCCCCGCCCGGACGGGCGGCCTGGTCGTCGCGCTTGATCAGCAGCCAGTCGCGGCCCTCGTCCTGGTCTCCGCTGCCGTCCATCCGGATCAGGCTCCAGCCGCCGCCGAGCTTCTCGCCCTCGAGCTCGAAGTCGAGCTTGCCCCGACCGAGACCCGCTCGCGCGCCTTCGAGCCCGCCTTCGGGCCGCCAACGCCCGCGGTCCCAGACGATCACCGGCCCACCGCCGTACTGTCCCGCCGGGATCACCCCTTCGAAGTTGGCATAGGCGAGCGGATGCGCCTCGACGCGAACCGCCAGCCGCCGGTCGCCGGGGTCTAGGCTCGGTCCCTTGGGCACCGCCCAGCTCTCGAGAGCGCCGTCGAGCTCCAACCGGAGGTCATAGTGGAGGCGCGAGGCGCCGTGCTTCTGGACCACGAAGCGGAGCTCGGCGCCCGCGGGGGCCGCCGCTTCCCCGACCGCGGGCTCCGGCGTGCGGTCGAAGTCTCGTTTGGCGCGGTAGTCTTCCAGCGGCACAGATCGATCCGCCTGCGAACGCCGTGCCGCCGTGCGCCCCGGCCGCCGCCCGCGCCATGGAAGCCCCCGAGAGCCTCCTCTACGCCCTCACCCACCTGGGATCCGCCTACGCCCTCGTCGCGGTCGTGGCGGTCGTCGCCTGGTGGATCTCGCCGGCGGCCGGGCGCCGCCTGGGGTTCGTCCTGGCGGCTTCGTTCGCGTCGAACGCCTGGATCAAGGAGGCGGTGGGCTATCCGCGCCCGTTCGAGATCGAGCTCGAGTCGGCCTCGGACTGGGTACGCGCGACTGCCGCCGGGGCCTCCTGGCCGAGCGGCCACGCCCAGAATACGACCGCGGTCTGGAGCTTCCTCGCCCTCGACCAGTCCCGGCAGCGCCATCGGGAGCGCGCCTGGCTCTGGGCCGTGGCCGCAGGGCTGGTCGCCCTGGTGGGAGCGACCCGGGTGCTCCTGGGGGTCCACTTTCTCCGCGACGTCCTGGGCGGTGTGGCGGCCGGTCTGGCGGTCGCTCTGCTCGCGGGGTTCGGGGTGTGGCGGCTCCCCGGCTGGGAGCCGTTTCTGCGCTGGGCCGCCGGGGGCGCCGCGCTCGCCCTCTGGGCCGGTGGCGTGATCCAGCCGGAGGTCGCCGGGCTGGGCGCCGGGTGCCTGTTGGCCGAGGCCCGGCTACGGCCGGCGGTGGGGGCACGCCGGCGGCTCCTCGCGGTGGCCGGGGGCGCACTCACGAGCGCCGCGGTCTACAGGGGCCTCCGGGAGGGCCTGTGGATCCTGCTCGAGGGAGCGCCGCCGGGCTGGGGCGTAGGCGCCGCCACCCTGGGCACCACCCTGGTGGCTCTCGACGGCTGGCCCCTGCTCGCCCGCCGTTGGGGGTTCTTCGAGGAGCCCGATGCAGGCGGTCAGCCGGGCGGCGCCGGAGGGCAAGAGGGATGAGCCGTCGGGAGGACGGCGGGCCGGGGCCTGCCGACGCCGCGGTCGCGATCTGGAGCCGCCGCTCCGGCCGGGCCGGGCTCGAGCCGCTGGAAGACCGCGTGGCGGTCGAGGAACCGCTCGAGATCCTCCTCGCGGCGGGAGGCGAGCGCCGGACCGTGGCGGTCACCATGCGCACGCCGGGGGCCGACGAGGAGCTCGCCGCCGGCTTCCTCTTCGGCGAGGGCCTGGTGCGCGACCGGGCGCTGGTCGCCGACCTGCGGGCGTCGAGCGAGATCGACCCCGGCTCCGGCGCCCGCCGCGACCAGGTCGAGGTCGAGCTCGCCGCCCGCCGCCTCCCGGATCTGCGCTCGCTCGAGCGCCACTTCTTCACCGGCAGCGCCTGCGGCGTCTGCGGGCGGGCGTCGCTCGACGAGCTCCTGGTCGCCGGCTGCGAGCCGGCGGAGCCGGGGCCGAGCTTCCCGGCGGCGACGATCCTCGCCCTGCCCGAGTCGCTGCGCTCGGCGCAGCGGGGCTTCGCCGCGACCGGCGGCCTCCACGCCGCCGCGCTGTTCGACCGCGCGGGTCGGCTGCTCACCGTTCGCGAGGACGTGGGGCGCCACAACGCCCTCGACAAGCTGATCGGCCGGGCGCTCCTCGACGGCGAGCTGGGGTGGGGGGAGGAGGCCGAGGGGCAGCGGGACCGCCGGCTCGCCCGCCACGCCGTCCTGGTGAGCGGTCGGGCGAGCTTCGAGTTGGTTCAGAAGTGCGTCGTGGCCGGGGTGCCCCTGCTCGCGGCGGTCTCGGCCCCGACCAGTCTGGCCGTGGAGCTCGCCGCGCGCTTCGGGATCACGCTCGTGGCCTTCCTTCGGGAAGGACGGTTCAACGTCTACAGCCGTCCTGAGCGGATCGGCGCCGGGTGAGCCGGCCCG
>DATKCC010000015.1:0-3089 GCA_035513375.1 Thermoanaerobaculia bacterium
ACCCCGTGCCCGGCGACGTCGGCCACCACCAGCGCCCAGGCGTCGTCGCCCAGGTGGATGTAGTCGTAGTAGTCGCCGCCGACCTCGGCCGCCGGCAGGCAGGCGCCGGAGAGCTCCAGCCAGTCGATCCGCGGCTCGCCCGCCGGGAGCATGCTGAGCTGGATCTTCCGGGCGTCGGCGAGCTCGCCGCGCAGCCGCAGCCGTTCGCGCTCCCGGGAGACCGCCCGGTGAAAGCGCTCGAGGAACTCTCGCCGCTCCCGGATCATCATCCGCGAGGCGGCGACTGCGGCGGCGGTCGAGGGCCCGGCGACCAGCAGGCCGAGGAGCGCGGACTCGCCGACGGTGCCCTCGTGAGCGAGCGTCCAGCCCGCCGTCCCCGCGACCAGCGCCGCGACCACGAAGGCCGCTTCCGGGGGCCGGAGGCGCAAGAGGAGCAGGACCGCCGGGAAGGGGAGTAGGGCGAAGATCAGGACCGGTTCGGTCTCGGTGCTCCACAGGGCGGTGACCAGGAACTGGACGGCGACCAGGCCGGCGACGACCGACCGGAAGACCTCCTCGATCGGGCGAGTTTTCCGGAGCACGAGGAAGGCGCCGAGGAGGGCCAGGTCGCCGAGCGCGATCCACAGCCGGAAGTCCCGCTGGGTGGAGGCGAAGACGATCGAGGCGACCAGGGCCGCGAACAGATAGCCGCCCAGGAACCATCGCCCGCGCTGCCAGGTGAGGGCGTCGAAGTGCCGGGCCACGGCCCGCTCCTCGGGCAGGAGAATGAGCTCTTCGAAGGAGCGGACGCGCATGGTCTTGGGGGCGGCGCAAACCTCGTAGCGGCCGGCAATCTACCACGCCGTAGGGCCGAGCTCCGGGCCGAGCCGGGCACCCTCGCCGCAGATCGTTCGCAAGCGCTCAGGCTGACGGGAAGGCCTCAGCCGTCGGCGTGGACGATCGTTCCCACGTGCTCGCCCGCGAGCGCGGCCTCGATCCGCTCCGGGGCGAGGCCGTTGACGAGCTGGAAGCTCCGGACCAGGCGCGCGTGCTCGAGGAGGTCCAAGAGGACCGGCTCGAAGGGGAGGGTCGGGAGCTTGCGGCGCCGGAGCTCGGCGACGCCGATCTCGCCGATCAGCTCGGCCCCCGGCTGGCGCTTGGGATCGGCCGAGTAGAGGCCGTCGACGTCCTTGACCAGGGTCAGGCTCCGGCAGCCGAAGCACTCGGCGAGGAGGAAGGCGCCGGCGTCGGTCCGGTGCGGTGGGATGCGGCCGACCGCCGGCGGGTGCTCCCATAGCGAGTAGGGCGGCACGCCGTTGAACACCACCCCGGGAGCGGCGCGGAGGAAGAGCGGCAGCAGGTGGCCGAAGATCTCGGGCGGGATCGCCACCACTCCGTAGGGGGCGAGGAGAGTCCCCAGGATGTGGGCGTTCGCCAGGGCGTCGGCCTGGGCGAGCTGGGCGAGCACTCCGGTCGGCAGGCCGAGATCGATGCCGATCGAGAAGACGTGGCGGCTGCGGACGCCGCCGCCGGTGCCGACGATCAGCTTCTTCGTCTCCAGGCAGCGGGCGAGGGCCGCCACCACCGGCAGCACCACCGCGCTCCCCGCGTCGAGGATCGAGCGGCCGCCGATCTTGACCACGTAGGCCTCCGGGAGCATCCGGAAGACCGGGCTCTCGGTCGAGCGTTCGAGGTCCCGGTCGAGGAGGCTCTGGCGCATCAGCAGCGACTCGACGTGGTGTCGGCGGTCGCCCTCGCCGGCCCGGGGCCGGGGCGGGTCGGCGAGCGAGCGGCCGCTGCGGTCGAGGTCGTCGGGCACCCGCCCGCCCGGTCCGCCGGCGCCGTCAATCGACATGGATCACCGTCCCCACGTGCTCGCCGTCGAGGGCCCGGGTCAGGTTTCCGGGCTCGAGGCCGTTGATCACCTGGATCTCGCGCCGGTGCACGGCGTTGGGCATCAGCTCGAGGACCGCGCGCTCGACGACCACGTCCTGGAGATCGAGCTCCCGGAGCTCGGCGACCGAGATCCGGCCGATGAACTTGGCGTGCCGATCCGTCTTGGGGTCGGCGGTGTAGAGCCCGCGCTCGTCCTTGACGTAGATCATCGAGCGGGCGCCCAGGACCTCGCTCACGAGATACGCCCCGGTGTCGGTCCGGTGCGGCGGGATGCGGCCGACCGCAGGGTTGCGCTGCCAGTAGACGTAGGGCGGCATGCCGAAGAAGATCACCGCCCCGCGCTCGGCCAGGTAGAGCGGGAGCTGCGCGAACTGGGCCGGCTCGATGAACGGGATGCCGTGCTTGGCGAGGAGATAGTTGAGCATGCGGGCGTTCTGCATGCTGACGAAGGTGCCGAGGACCGAGAGCACGCCGGTCGGCAGGCCGAGGTCGAGCCCGACGCTGTAGGCGTGGCGGGCGCGGGTGCCGGCGCCGGTGCCGAGGATCATCTGGTGGCGCCCGAGGTTGGCGACGATCTCCTCGATCAGCGGGAAGACCGCGGCCCGGCCCCGGTCGATGAAGCTCTGGCCGCCGATCTTGACCACGTTGGCGTCGGCCAGGATCTGGATGGGCTCGGGCCCTTCGGTCTCGCGCAGGACCGCCTCGTCGCTCAGCGAGCCCTCGACCAGGGAGCGGCCGAGGGCCGAGAGGAGCTCGGTCGTCATCGAACGGTACCTCCTTGCGATCGTCCCGGGATCGGTGTTCGTTCACCCGGCGGCGGGGAGTCGGACGCCTTCGACCACGTAGCACTCCTCCGAGCTCTGCGGCCGGTCGAGGCCGCCGAGCTCACTCTCGGCCCAGGCGGCCAGCCCGGCGAGGACCTCCTCCCGGACCCCGGGCGCCGGGCGGGTGCCGGCGAGGCCCGGCTTGCCCGACCAGGCCGCGAGCGACTGCCGGGGGGTGACGGCAACCGCCCAGCGGCCGGCTACCCGCGGCGCCAGGGGCTCGGCGCCCCGGCTCCGGCAGGCTTCGAGGAGCCGGCCGGTCCGGCCCTCGCCCGCCAAGGGCGCCAACCCCCGCGCCCGGAGCCGCGCCCGGAGCTCCCGCGCCATCCGTGCCCGGACTGCTCCTTGCTCGCGCTGCACCCGGCCGATCAGCAGCGCGGCGCCCCGGGG
>DATKCC010000016.1:0-2677 GCA_035513375.1 Thermoanaerobaculia bacterium
GCCGACCGTTCCACCCGCTCGATCGACCGGGCGCTCGAGGAGACAGAGCGCCGGCGCGAGACCCAGCGGTCCTACAACCTGGAGCACGGCATCGAGCCGGCGACCATCCTGAAGGACATCCACAGCCCGCTCGTGGCGCTCTCGAACCTCGACTACTACGAGCCGGCCGAGCCCCGGGCCCTGGAGGTCGCCGAGCGCTCGGAGATCCCCCTCACCGACCGCATCCATCGCCTGGAGAAGGAGATGCGCGCCGCCGCCAAGCGCCTGGAGTTCGAGGAGGCCGCGGCGCTGCGCGACAAGCTCAAGGAGCTCCGCGAGCTCCAGATCTACGCCGGGTGAGGCGGGGCGGCGGGAATTCCCTGCCGGCCGCAGGCGTAGAGTCCAGAGGCGATGGCCGAGCCGGGCTCCACTATCCGAGTTGCCCCGAAGATCCTGGAGAAGGTCCGCGCCCTGCCGGACCGGCCGGGGATCTACGTCTTCAAGGACGCCCGTGGCAGGGCGCTCTACGTCGGCAAGGCGAAATCGCTCCGGAAGCGCGGCGTCACCTACCTCTCAGGCGGCCACGACCCGCGGATCGCCGCCATGCTCGGCGAGGCCCGGGACCTGGACTTCGTCCTGACCGACTCCGCGGGCGAGGCGCTGCTGCTCGAGAACAACTGGATCAAGTCGAAACGGCCGCGCTACAACATCCTGCTCAGGGACGACAAGACCTACCCCTACCTGAAGCTCACCGCCGAACCCTACCCGCGGCTCGCCTTCACCCGCCGGATCCGCGCCGACGGCGCCGACTACTTCGGCCCGTTCATCCCCGGCGGCCGGGCGCGCAAGGCGATCAAGCTCGCACAGAAGCTCTTCGGCCTGCGGGTCTGTCGGCTCGAGATCGACGGCGGCCTGCCCCGGCCCTGCCTGTACTACGACATGCACCGCTGCCTCGGGCCGTGCGTGACCGGGCTCACCTCCCGGGCCGCCTATGACGAAGCGGTGGTCGAGGCGAAGCTCTTCCTCTCGGGCAAGACCGACCGCCTCGTGCGGCGCCTCAAGGAGCGGATGCGCCGTGCCGCCGAGGGGCTCGCCTTCGAGGAGGCGGGCCGGCTCCGGGACCTCATCGTCGAGGTCGAAGCGCTGACCGAGCGCCGCAAGCTCGCCTCGGTCGCGGGGGAGGACGTCGACGTCTTCGGCGCCTTCGTCGCTCGGGGCAATGCCGCGGTCGTCATCCTGGTGATGCGCGGCGGCCAAGTCCTCGACCGCCGGGAGCTGTTCTGGGAGGGGGTCGGCGAGGTAGCGCTCGAGGGACTGCTCTCGGAAGTGGTTCCCCAGGTCTACGACCGGACGACCTTCATCCCCAAGGAGGTCCACCTGCCGGCGCCGCTCGCCGCGGCCGAGGACGAGGAGCTGCTCGCCGAGTGGCTGGCCGAGAAGAAGGGCGAGCGGGTCTACCTGCGGATGCCCTCCCGGGGAGCGAAGGCCGACCGGGTGGCCCTCGCGACGCGCAACGCCGAGATGGCCTGGCGCCGGCGTTTCCGCCAGGGGAAGGACTTCTCGCCGGGGGCCGAGGCCCTGCGCCGCCACCTCGATCTCCCCGACGCCCCACGGAGGATCGAGGGCTTCGACGTCTCGACCTTCCAGGGCGGGGAGACGGTCGCAGCGCTCGTCGCCTGGGAGGAGGGCAGGATGCGCAAGGGGCAGTACCGGAGCTTCAACATCCGGGGCCTCGATGGCACCGACGACTTCTTCGCCATGCGCCAGGCGGTCGAGCGCCGGTACCGGCGCCGGCTCGAGGAGGTGGGGGAGATGCCGGACCTGATCCTCGTCGACGGCGGCCGGGGCCAGCTCAACGCCGCGCTCCAGGCCCTGGCGGAGCTGGGGGTGGAGGAGACGCCGGTCGTCGGCCTCGCCAAGCGCGAGGAGGAGCTCTACCTGCCCGAAGAGCCAGCGCCCCGGCGTCTGCCCCGCAGCGACGCCGGGCTCCAGCTCCTCCAGGCGATCCGGGACGAGGCCCACCGGTTCGCCGTCGCCCGCCACCGCAAGCGCCGCTCGCAGCGCACGCTGGCGAGCAGGCTCGACGAGCTCCCGGGGATCGGGCCCCGCCGGCGCCGGCGGCTGCTCCAGCGCTTCGGCAGTCTCCAGGGCGTCCACGAGGCGCCGGTCGAGGCGCTCGTCGAGGAGCTGGGCCCGGCCCTGGGGCTCCGCGTCTGGGAGCTCCTGCAACCGGCGGCGGGAAGCATCGGGACTCCGGAGGCGTTAGACTGAGCGACGCCGGAGAGCTCCTGGCGGTCGCTCCCGTCTTCGGATGGGAGAGGAAAGTCCGGACTCCGACGGGCAGCATGCTCGCTAACGGCGAGGCGCGGCGACGCGACGGAAAGTGCAACAGAAAGCAAACCGCCCCGGCGGGCCCTCGGGCCTCTCGGGGTAAGGGTGAAAGGGTGCGGTAAGAGCGCACCGCGGGGCCGGCGACGGCTCCGGCACGGTAAACCCCATGCGGAGCAAGACCGAATAGGGGAGGGGTCGAGCGGGCCGCCCGTCCCGCCTCGCGGCGCCTTCGGGCGTCGCGTCCCACTCCCGGGTAGGTCGCTCGAGGCCGGCGGCAACGCCGGTCCCAGAGGAATGACCGCCCCCCGTGGCCCCCTCTCCGAGGGGCGCCACGGGAGACAGGATCCGGCTTATGGAGCTCTCCGGC
>DATKCC010000017.1:0-2601 GCA_035513375.1 Thermoanaerobaculia bacterium
GTCGAAGTGGGTGTGGTTGTCGATGAACCCCGGGGCCACGAACGCGCCCGACAGCTCCACGACCCGGGTTGCGGCCCGCCGGTGGGCCATCACCGCCGCCGGCCCTCCCACCGCCACGATCCGCTCCCCCGCCACCGCCAGCGCTTCCGCCCAGGGCCGCTCCGGGTCCCCGGTCCAGACCCGGCCGCCGGTCAGGATGAGGTCGGCGCCGGGGGACGGAGCCGCCGCCGCCAAGCAGCAGGTGACAACGGCTCCCAGGACGCTCATCGGGACGCTCTTTCCTAGGCCCAGCGCCGCCTGGGCTCCGCGAGGAGCGGCGCCGCGAGGTCCCGGGCGAGCGCCTCGAGCCGCTGCGCCACGTCCGGACCGCCCTCCCCCACCACCCGGACGAGGGAGCTCCCCACGACCACGCCATCCGCGATCCCGCCCACCGCCGCCACCTGCTCCGGGGTCGAGATCCCGAACCCCACAGCCACCGGCAGCTTCACCTTCCGGCGAACCCGCTTGACCTCCTTCGGCAGGGTCTTGGTCAGAAGCTCCCGCTCGCCGGTGACGCCGGTTCGCGAGACGTAGTAGACGAAGCCGCTCGACACCTCGGCCACCCGCTTCATCCGCTCGGTAGTGCTGGTCGGGGCGATGATGAAGATCGGATCGATGTAGTTCTTCTGCAGCGCCGGCAGGTACGCCTCCGCCGCCTCCTCGGGCGGCAGGTCCACGCACAGGACGCCATCCACGCCCGAGGCTGCCGCCTGCTCGGCGAAGTGCTCGAGGCCCCGGGCCCGGATCGGGTTGAAGTAGGTGAACAGGACGACCGGCACACCCAGGTCGTCCCGGACCGACGCCACCGCCTCGAGGATGCCGCCGACGGTCGTCCCGGAGGCGAGAGCCCGGCTCGCCGCCCGCTGGTTCACCGGCCCGTCGGCGATCGGGTCGGAGAATGGGATGCCGACCTCGATCAGGTCGGCGCCCGCCGCCGCCAGGGCCTGGAGCAGCGCCGGCGTCGTCCCGAGGTCCGGGTCTCCGGCCATGATGAAGGGGATGAAGGCCGCGCACCGCTCCGCGGCGCAGCGCTCGAAGACCTCGTCGATGGCGCTCATTCCAGCTCTCCTCCCGGCTCGTCGTCGTCCTCCCCGGCCGGGCCCTCCTCGGCCTCCGCCAGCGGATGGGCCCAGCGCACCGGCTCCCGGGCGCCGTGGGGCCGCTCCCGGGGCTCGGCCCGGGGGATCGTCGCCAGGGTCCTGCGTCGGGCTTCGAAGGCTTCCGGTTCGGCCTCCTCCTCCCGGCGGCGCGCCTCGGCATCGAACTCGATCACCGACTCGACGTCCTTGTCACCGCGGCCGGAAAGGTTGACCAGGACCGTGTTGTTGACGCTGAGACGCGGGGCGTGGCGAACCACCTCGGCCAGCGCGTGGGCGCTCTCGAGGGCTGGCAGGATGCCCTCGGTCTCGGCCAGGAGATGGAACGCCGCCACCGCCTCGTCGTCGCTCGCGACGGTGTACTCAACCCGGCCCTGGTCGTGGAGCCAGACGTGCTCGGGGCCGACCGCAGGGTAGTCGAGGCCGGCGGAGACCGAGTGGGTGCCGGAGATCTGCCCCTCGCGGGTCTGGAGGACCAGCGTACGGGTGCCGTGGAGCACCCCGAGGGAGCCGCCGAGGAAGCGGGCGGCATGGTCGCCCCGCTCGAGGCCCCGGCCTCCGGCCTCGACCCCGATCAGGCGCACCCGTTCGTCCTCGAGGAAGGCCGAGAAGATCCCGAGGGCGTTCGAGCCGCCGCCCACACAGGCCACCACCAGGTCCGGGGCGCGCCGGCCCTCCTTCTTGCGCAGCTGGTTCTTGGCCTCCTCGCCGATGATCTTGTGGAAATCGCGCACCATCCGCGGGTAGGGGTCGGGCCCGAGCACCGAGCCCAGGATGTAATGGGTGTTGCCGACGTTCGTCACCCAGTCGCGGAGGGCCTCGTTGATCGCGTCCTTGAGGGTCCGGCTGCCGAGGTCGACGGGCGCCACCTCGGCCCCCAGGAGGCGCATTCGGTGGACGTTGAGGCGCTGGCGGCGCATGTCCTCCTCGCCCATGTAGACCACGCAGTCGAGGCCGAGGAGGGCGGCGGCGGTGGCGACCGCCACGCCGTGCTGGCCGGCGCCGGTCTCGGCGATCACTCGCCGCTTGCCCATCTCCCGAGCGAGCAGGGCCTGGCCGACGGCGTTGTTGATCTTGTGGGCACCGGTATGGAGGAGGTCCTCGCGCTTCAAGTAGATCCGGGCGCCGCCCAGCTCGCGGGTGAGGCGATCGGCGAAGTAGAGCGGCGAGGGCCGGCCGACGTAGTCGTGGAGCAGCTCGCCGAGGCGCTTACGGAACCGCCGCTGCTTCGAGAGCTTGTCGTAGGCGCGGGCGAGCTCCTCGACCGGAGCCATCAGGGTTTCCGGCAGGAAGCGGCCGCCATAGGGGCCGAAGCGGCCGGCGGAGTCAGGGAGCGGCTGCGCCATGGCGTACCTCCTCGATCAGGCGTCTCATCAGCTCGGCGTCCTTCACTCCCGGGGCCGACTCGACCCCGGAGCAGACATCGATTCCCCGGGCACCCGAGGCCTCGAGGGCGGCGCGGGCA
>DATKCC010000018.1:0-16723 GCA_035513375.1 Thermoanaerobaculia bacterium
GGGCGATCGAGTCGTCGAAGTAACGGGTGACATCGGAGTCGAGGGTGGTCAGGAGCGTGAGCGAGCCGCCGCCGGCCGCGCGGTAGACGCGGAACCCCAGCTCGTCCTCGGACCGGTCCTCCCATCGGAGCTCGACGAAGGCAGTGTTGAGCTCGCCGACCAGACCGCCGGGGGCTTTCGGGCCGCTCGGGCCTCCGGGCGGCTCGTAGAGGTGGCGAAGGCCCCGAAGGTCGTCGCTGCGAGGCTCGGGCCCCCGGCAGTCGTGGTGCACGTTGGCGCGCATCAGGGCGTCTCTGAGCTCCGGATCGCTCGCGCACGAAGGGGAGCCGCCGTCGCCGCAGGAGTGGCCGAGGCCGAGGGTGTGGCCGAGCTCGTGACCGTAGATCAGGGAGATCAGGGTGGGGAAGCAGAGGGTGGTGAACTGCTGGCACTCGATGCCGTCGTTCATCACGATGTCGGCGCCTCGGATCCGGATGTACTCCTGGCCCCGGAAGCTTCCCCGGACATTGCTGTTGAACCAGGGGCCGCCGATCGCCAGCACGCCCCCGGACCCGCAGGTGAAGATGCCGTCGATCTCCTTGTTGGGATCCCCGGGCAACAGCACGTTCTGGCCATCGAAGGAGTCGAGCCCGCCTTGCGCGCCGGTGGTCCCCCCATAGAGCAGGCGCACCGGGGTCCGCGGGTCGCTGTTCCACCCCTGGAGCGCCTGCTGGAGCTCACCGAAGCCGCCGCCCGGAACCCCCGGCTGGCCGCCCGAGAAGGCGCGCCAGGTGATCGAGCCGCCATCGTCGAACTCGAACCAGCGCAGGTTGAAGCCGTTGACATCGAACACCGTGAACCGCTCGGCGATGCTCGGGAGGGAGCCCGACTGGCGGTCCACGAAGTAGTCGGCGGGGCGGTCGATGCCGTCGGCGCGGTCCGCGAGCCAGTCGGCGAAGGCGTCGTAGTCCCGGTCGCGATGGCGGTCGGGGCTCGGCGTCGTGGCGGGCGGGACGACCTCGTGGGCCTCCGCGAGATCCCGCAGCGCGAGCGGCGGCACGCCGGCCGCGGCCACACGGTGGAAGGCGCCGAGAGCCAGGTGGAGGATCCCGAAGGTCCCGTCGCTTCGCGGCAGCAGGAAGAGCAACGCCCGCTCGCCCGGCGAGAAGCCCGGAGCGCCGTAGACCTGGAAGCCCACGCCGTCGGCGCGGACCCCGCCGGGAACCCGGACGATGAGCGTGGTGCCCGGGGCCGACCCCGCGAGCAGCCGCTCGATCTCGATCGTGTAGTCGGTGGCCGGCCGGCCGGCCACCGGCGCCGGTTCCACGGAGACGATTCGAGCGTCCACGACGGCGCCGGCCTGGTCGGCGAGGGCCGGATCGTCGACCATGACGTAGGTGGTGGCCATGACGGGGGCCGCGCCGAGGCAGAAGCCGGCGGCGAGAATCGAAGCGAGGCAGAAGCGGCGGAATCTCATCTCGACCTCGGCAGGATGCGGTTGGCGGGAGCTCGGCATTTCGTCGCCGGCCGTCGCGGCGCGGGCGTCCGGAAAATGTCAGAATGACATTCTACCACGAGCTCGGTCCGGCTGGCGCTACGTTCAGCACAACCGCCGAGCGCCGGCCGCGATTCCCGCCGGAGGGTTCAGCGCCGCCGCACCGGCTCCCCGGCGCTGGCGGTCCGGTTGCGGCCGGTCTCCTTGGCCACGTACATCGCCGCGTCCGCGAGACGCAGGAGGGTTCCCTTCGCGGTCGCGGCGGTGGCTTCGTCGCCGAGGTGGCGCCCGAGGGTGGCGACCCCGACCGAGCAGGCCACCCCCTTGAGGCGGAGGGGCTCCCGCTGGATCTCTCCCGATCCAGCGCAGTAGGTGGTCGCGAGGACCGCCGTACGCACCTCCTCGGCCAGGTCAACCGCCCGGTCGAGAGCGACCGGGGCGACCAGGACGAACTCGTCGCCGCCGTACCGCGCCGCAAAGGCGCCGTAGGGGGCCACCCGGCCGGCGAGGATGCCCCCGACTTCCTGGAGCACCTGGCTGCCCGCGAGATGGCCGTAGGTGTCGTTGACCCGCTTGAAGAAATCGAGGTCCAGAAACAGCACGGCGAGGTCCTCCCCACTGCTCAGGCAGTGCTCCAGGGCCTGGGTGAGGGCGATGTGGAGGTAGCGGTCGTTGTACAGGCCAGTCAGATTGTCACGCTTGGCGAACTCCTGGGCCTGGCGACCGTCGAGCACGTTCTGGATCGAGATCGAGATGTAGTCGGCGAAAATCTCGAGCAGGTTGAGGTCCCGCCCGCTGTAACCGGCACTGCCCTGCCGGTTGATCAGCTCGAGCACCCCGCAGACCTCCTGCTCGATCCGAATCGGGATGGCGACCAGCGTCCGGGTGGTGTAGTCGGTCTCCTCGTCGAAGACGCCGTAGAAGTGCGGGTCCTCAGCGGCGTTGTCGGTCGAGTAGGCGCGGCCGCTGGCGTAGACGTGGCCGGCGATGCCCCGGTCCGCCCGGATCTCGCGGCCGACCAGGCCCACGGACTTGTCCCCGAATGCGGCGATGAAGGTGAGCCGGTTCTCCGGCCGCAGCTTGCGCTTCTGGGCCGGGTCGTCGAGCAGGATGGAGCCCGCCGCGGAGGGGACGAACTGATTCGCCTTGCGCAGGATCTCGACCAGGTTCTCGGCCAGGTTGAGCTCGAAGGCGAGGTACGGGTTGGCCCGCCGGCGTTGGAGGAAGCGCTCGAGGGAGGCCGGGT
Source organism: Thermoanaerobaculia bacterium (assembly GCA_035513375.1). Lineage (GTDB taxonomy): Bacteria > Acidobacteriota > Thermoanaerobaculia > Multivoradales > DATKCC01 > DATKCC01. The sequence goes on from DATKCC010000018.1 coordinate 2,721, forward strand.
CGATGCAGTGGAAGGCCTCGCCGTCGCCCGTGCCGGCCCGGCGCATGTCTTTGCGCTCCGGCTGCTCCTTGCGCAGCGGCTGTCGGACCAGGCTCTCGGGTTCGGACATCGATTCTGCCACCAACATACCACTCCGCGCGCTCCGGTTCAGCAGTCGAGCTCCGGGGCCAGGCGAAGGGACCGCTCGACCAGCTCGCGGGCGAGGGCGGCGGTGGTCGAGAGCTCGGGGGCGAAGCGCAGGAAGTGGAGGTCGTCGAGAAGGCCGCCGAGCTCGCGGCAGGCCTCGCGGGGGGCGCCACGCTTCAGGAGCTCGTCGGGCCACCGCGCCGACAGCACGGAGGCCGGCAGCGCGTGCCTATCTCCCAGGAAGGCCCTCCAGGCGGCTTCGATCGCCGCCGCCGCGCGGCGTGGCCGCTCCTCGTGGAGCGCTACGTCGAGGGTGCGTCCGAGCTCCTCGATCGCCTCGGGCGCGGCGCCCCGCAAGCTCCCGCCTCGGCGCCGGGCGAGCACCAGCAACAGGGCGGCGAGCAGCGGGAGAGCCACGGCCCCGGAGAGGGCCCACCGCTGGGTCCGCGCGCGGGCCGAACGGTCGGCGCCCCGCTCCGGCTCGATCCGCGCGATCCCGCTCGCGGCGGTCGCTCCTCCCAGCGGAGGGCGGGCGACCAGCGCGGGTAGCACCGCCCGGGCGAGCCGGTACTCGCCGGCACCGGGGTCGAAGTAGGGCACCTCGATCGCCGGGATCCGCCAAGAGCCGGGGCTTCGGGGGATCAGCAGGTAGCTCCAGCTCCTGGTGGTGCCGCCGGCCTCCCCGTCCGGCGAGGGCGCCGACTGCGGTCCGATCACCTCGACCTCGGCCGGCGCCACCACCCGCGGCGCCGCCATCGCTTCCAGATGGCCCTCGCCCGCGGCGGTCACGGTCAGGGTGGCGCCCTGGTCGACCGCCACCTCGAGCGGCTCGAACGCCGCCGCCAGCGCGAGCTCGCCCACGGTGCCGCCGAAGGCGGAAGCCGTACCGGGCCCGGCGGGCGGCAGGGGCCGGGCATCGAGCTCGACCGGGTTGCTCTCGCGCACCAACTCGACCGGGGTCCGGACCGGAGCGAGGAACATCCGGCCCGGCTCGATCTCGTCGACCACGAAGCGGAGGCGCACGGGCTCGATCACGTGGGTCGCCGAGCCCAGCGCGAAGAGCTCCTTGCGCAGGAGCGGCACCCTGTTGTAGAGCTCGCCCTCCCATTCGACCCGCTCCTGGTCGGTGAGCGCGCTCTCCACGGGCCGGGCCCAGAGCCCCCGGAAGGTCGGGAGGCTCTCGGGCTCCATCGCCCGCACCGGCACCCTGGTGTAGAGATAGAGGGTGTAGAGGACCCGCTGGCCGACGTAGGGGCGCTCCGGGAACGCGACCGCGCGGAGGAAGAGGCCGTGGCGCTCCTCGGAACGGGGGGCAGGGGCGGGCCGATACCGACCCAACCCCCGGGAGAGGAGCTCCTCGAGCCGGCTCCGCGGGCTCGCCGGGCGCTCGCGGCCGTCGCGCCAGCTCGGTGCGCCGGGTGCGGCCGAGCTCGGCACCGCCCCGGAGCGAACCTCCAGGCGCTGGGGAGCGAGCTCGACCTCGCGATCGCCGACCAGCAGGTAGACGCCGACGACCGCCGCGTGCCCTTCCGCCAGGGGGCGGAGCCGCCAGGTCCAGGAGTAACGCCAGCCGGCGCCGGCGGTGCCGAAAGCGATCCCCTGAGAGGGCTCGACCGGCCCCACGATCTCGAGGTTCTCGAGCTCGAACCGCGGGCGCAGCCGGGGCTGCTGGAAACCGGGACCCTCGACCTCGATGGTGAAGAGCACGAGGCCGTCGACGGCTACGACCCGAGGCGTGAGGTGGCTCTCGACGCGGAACCTGCCGGCGCCGGCCGGGGCTGCTCCCGCGCTGGTGCAGAGCACTCCCAGGGAGAGTGCCAGGGCCGGCGCGCGAAGCGCCCAGCCCCCACGAGCGCGCCGCTCCGCCGCCGGAGTCACCAGTCCTCCTCCTCGGTCGCGGCCTCGCGAGCCGCCCGCTTCGCCTCGACCTGCCGCAGGCGCCGCTCGAGGTTCTCGACCGCCTCGAGGAGCGCCGCCGCCTGGGCCGCGGTCAGGTCGTCCTGCTCGTCGAAGCCGGCGAGCGGGCGGTGACCGAAGGGAACGCCCTCGCGGGGCTCGGTCTCGGCCTCGGGACCGGCCTGCCCGGGCTCGCGTCCGGCGCCTCCCTGGTCCTCCTCGGTCCGACGCTCGGAATCGGTGCCGCCGGACTCCTCCCCCGGCTCCTCGTCGCCGCTCCGCCGGCCGCCCGGAGCCTCGCGGGGCGGCAGGAGCCGCAGCCGTTCCTCGTCCAGGCGCCGGAGGGCGAGCTCGAGGTTGAACTTGGCCGCCCGGTCCGAGGAATCGAGCCGCAGTGCCTCCTCGAACGCCGCGACCGCGCCGGCGTTGTCCTTCGCGGCCAGCCGGGCGTTGCCCAGGTTGTAGAATGCCGGCTGGCGGAGCTCCCGCGGCAGGACCCGGCCCGGGGTGAGCGAGGGGTGCCCGTCGGCCGGGCCGAGCGAGCGCTCCAGGGCTCCGACGGCGTCGCCGTAGTCCGCGAGCAGCCGTCCGGTCCCCAGGCCGAAGAGCACCCGCGGGTCGTCCGGGTCGATCCGGCCGGCGATTTCGAAGGCTTCGAGAGCGCCTTCCGCATCGCCGGACTCCAGGCGCTCGAGCGCCAGGGCGGTTCGCTCCCGAGGGTTGTAGAGCCAGCGCTCCACCCAGGCGGGCGGGTGGAGGGCGAAGGTCCGCCGGAGGTCCGAGAGCGTGATCTTCTCCCCCCAGTGGGGCCATTCGAGCCCGAACGGCCCGGCGGCGGGAGCCCGCGGGAGCTGGCCCGGGAGGGGGCTCAGGGTCAGGGCGACGGCGAGGCCGAGCGTCAGGTCGACCGCGAGAACCCCGGCGGCGAGACGCCCGCTCACGGCGCCAACTCCGGGAGGTCGCCGGCCCGGGGGGGGCGGAAGGGCGCGACCCCGAGGTGCAGGAGGAGCGCCGCGGCCGACAGGGCAAGCGGCCACTGGAAGCGCTCAGCCAGGGTGTCGAGCTCGGTCACCTCGTGGCGGCGGCGCTCCATGTCGTCGAGTGCGGCCACGATCGGCGCGAGGCTCCGCCCGGGGTCAGCCGCCCGGAGGTAGACCCCGCCGGTTCCGCGCGCTAGCCTCTCCAGCACGTCCTCACGGAGCCGGCTGATCACCACCGAGCCGTCCCGGCGGCGGCGGATCTCCCCCGGCCGCCCCGGCACCGGAACCGGCGCGCCTTCCGGCGTGCCGACGCCTATCGCGTGGACCACCACCCCGGCCTCCGCGAGCCGCGTGACACGCTCCTCGAGACCGCCACCGTGGTCCTCGCCGTCCGAGACCAGCACCGCCGCCCGGTGGCGCTCGGTACCCGGGGGGAAGAGCCTCGGGACCCGGTCGAGGGCGTCGCCGAGGTGAGTCCCCGGGATCGGCAGCGAGCCGGGCTCGATGGCGTCGAGCAGCAGGTCGATCACCGCGGCGTCGGTCGTCAGGGGAGCCATCACCACGCCGTCGCCCTGGGCGCCGACCAGCGCTACGCGATTGCCCGGGGTCTGCTGGACCAACCGCCGGATCAGGGTCTCGGCGACCGCCAGCCGGTTCGGCCGGACGTCGACCGCGCCCATCGAGAGGGAGGCGTCGAGGACGATCACGACATCGACCCCCTCGCGCTCGACCCGCTCGAGGGTCTCCCCCCAGCGGGGGCGGGCGAGGGCGAGGGCGGCCCCCAACACGGCGACGGCGAGGAGGGCCACCGAGAGGCCCAGCCGGGCCGGCGAGTGGCCGGCGAGTAGCCGGTCCCAGAGACTCCGGGAGGCCCAGGCCTCGACCGCTCGCAGGCGCCGCCGCCAGAGGGCCGCCGCGGCGAGCGCAGCGGCCGGCGCGAGCAGGGCGAGGACGAGCAGCTCGGGGTAGGCGAAGCTCATGGCTCGGCGCTCACCCGGAATCCTGCCGCGGCGAGGGGCAGCAGGAGAAGCGTGAGCCCGCCCCAGGCCAGGGGCTGGAAGGCTTCGCGATAGCGGACGAAACGCTTGACCTCGAGCTCGGTCCGCTCGAGCCGGTCGATCTCCTCGAACACCCCGGCGAGCGCCTCGGGGTCGGTCGCCCGGTAGAACCGGCCGCCGGTGCGCTCGGCGATCTCCCGGAGGAGGCCTTCGTCGACCGGCATCCTCCGGATCACGCGCTCGACGACCGGCCGCCGCTGGCCGGGGTCCCCGAGGGCGATCGGCACCGGGACGGGGCGCTCGGTGCCGACCCCGATCGTGTAGACGCGGAGCCCCAGGCCGTCGCACAGAGCGGCGGCCGAGTGGGCGTCGATCTCGCCGGCGTTCGACACCCCATCGGTCACCAGCACCACGACCCGGCTCTCGGCCTCGCTCTCCCGCAACCGGGCGGCGGCGGTCGCCAGCGCGACGCCGATCGCGGTGCCCCGGGGCAGGGTCCCGATCTCCACCGAATCGACCAGGAACCGAAGCATCTCCCGGTCGGTGGTGAGCGGCGCCTGGGTGAGGGCGCTGCCCGAGAAGACGACCAGGCCGATCCGGTCGCCGGTCCGGCCGGCGATGAAGTCCTTGACCACCGCCTTGGCGACCTCGAGCCGATTCTTGGGCTGGAAGTCCTCGGCCCCCATCGACCCCGAGACGTCGAGCACGATCTCGATGTCGATCCCTTCGGTCGTGCTCTCCTCCCAGGCGTAGCCCAGGCGCGGGCGGGCAAGGGCGACGAGCAGCAGGGCGGCGGCGGCGAGACGAAGATAGAACGGCAGGTGGAGCCGCCAGGCCCCGGCAGTCCCCTCGGGAAGGCGGCTGTAGGTGAGCGCGCCGGCCGCGGCCTGGCGGTGGTGGCGCCAGGCAAGGAGCGGCAGGAGCGCCAGCGGGGCGAGCCACAGCGGATCGGCGAGGTCCGGGAACGGGTTCAAGCTGCCTCCTCCCGGCGGTGGCCGGGGACGCCGGAGGCCGGTCCGGCGGCGGCCGGGGCGAGGTGGGCCTCCAGCCGTTCGGCGATCTCCCGAGCGGCCCCGATCCGCGCCTCCAGGGCCGAGGGCTCAGCTGGCTCGCGTGCGAACTTGACCCGGTCGCAGGCGCGCAGCAGCTCGTCGGTCCTGGCCTCGACCAGCGCCGGAGCACGGCGGCCACGGAGCTCGTGCCGAATCTCCGTGGTGGTGCTCTCGGCGGCGGGGAACCCGAAGGCTCGGCCGAGGTAGCGCCGGAGGGCCAGGGAGAGCAGGACGTGGGCCTCCTCGGGGGCGGTGGCCCCCGTCCGGGCCCGGGCGAGGGCCTCAATGAGCTCTTCGAGGGGGGCGGGCCGCCGTTCTGGAGCCGCGGCTCGCCGCTGGCGGCGGGCGGCGAGGGCGACTGCGCCCATGGCGCCGACCGAGAGGGTGACCAGAGCCGTCCAGAAGGCGCCGCCCAGAGGGAGCGGCCGGGGCTGCGCCGGCGGCTGCGGCTCGAGGACCGCGGCGTCGTCGCCGGCGGGCAGGACCGACCCGACCCGAAGGGCCAGGTCGACCGGCGTCCAGAGCTCCGCGGTCCGCTCGGCGCCGGGCAGAGCAATGCGCTTCGGCGGCAGCTCCAGGTCGCCCGGGCGGAAGGCGGTCAGTATCAGGCGCTGGCGGAGCTCCCCCCGCGCTGCGCGCTCGACCGGACCCACCTCCAGGACCTCGGCGGCTCCCCAGCGATCGCCCCATACCGGGAACCGGGGCTCGCCCACGAGCTCGTCCTCGCCGGCCGTCAGCACCAGCACCGCCTCGACCCGGTCGCCGACGGTGATCGCCTTCGGGTCGAGCGTGACCTCCAGGGTCGCGCCCTCGGCGGCGGCCGCCGCCAGCAAGCCCGCCGCGGCCGCGAGCAGCGCCAGCCTCATCGCGCCAGCCTCCTGCGGCGGTCCTCGAAGAAGGCCACCATCGGCGCGAGATACGGTCGATCGGTCCGGAGCACCAGTCGGTCGACCCCTAGACGCCGGAAGGTTCGCCGCAGCTCCCGGCGCTCGCGGTGCCAGCGCGCCGCGTGAGCGGCGGCCCGGCGGGAGCCGTCGACCAGCGCCGTGCGCCCGGTCTCGGCGTCGACGAGAGGCACCGGTCCGACCGCGGGGAGGTCGGCGTCGCGGGGGTCGACGATCTCGATCACCACGAGATCGTGCCGGGCGGCGGCGGCCTGGAGGGGGCGCGGAAAGGGTCGGCAGAGAAAGTCCGAGATCAGGAACAGGACCGACCGCCGCTTCGAGGTCGCGAGCACCTGGGCGAGCCCCGCCCCGAGATCGGTGCCCCCACCGGCGGGGCGGACCAGGATCTCGCGGATCAAGCGCAGCACGTGGTTCCGCCGGCGCTGCGGCGCCAAGTAGAGCTCCATCCGGTCGGTGAGCAGGGCGGCCCCCACCCGGTCGCCGTTCGAGACCGCGGCGAAGGCGAGGAGCGCCGCCACCTCCGCCGCCAGGTCGCGTTTGACGATGGTGCGCGAGCCGAAGGACTGGGAGCCGGAGACGTCCACCGCCAGGAAGACCGTGAGGTCCCGCTCCTCGACGAACTGCTTGACGTAGGGCTCGCCCATCCGGGCGGTGACGTTCCAGTCGATCGAGCGGACGTCGTCGCCCGGTTGATACGGTCGGACCTCGGCGAACTCGACGCCGCGGCCCTTGAACACCGAGTGGTACTCGCCGGCGACGCCCTGGGCGACGAGGCGCTTGGTCGCGACCTCGATCCGCCGGACCTTGCGCGCGAGGTCGGCAGGAAGGCGCGGGCGTTCGGGGGGCTCCGGGCGTGCCGGGCGCCGCGGCGGCAGCAGCCGCGCTATCGAGGCTGGGAGGGGCACCGTCGTCCTCCGCGAGCCGGGATCAAGGCACTTCCACCCGCGCCAGGAGCCGGGCCACGAGCTCGTCGGCGGTGATCTCCTCGGCTTCGGCTTCGTAGCTGGGAACGATCCGATGGCGCAGGACGTCGGGGGCGATCTCCTTGACGTCCTCCGGGACCACGTAACCCCGGCCGCGCAGCAGGGCCAGGGCCTTGGCGGCGCGGGCCAGGAACAGGGTCGCCCGCGGCGAGGCGCCGAAGGCCACCAGGTCCTTGATCTCGGGCATCGTCGAGCGCACGGGGTCGCGGGTCGCGGTCACCAGGTCGAGCACGTAGCGGCGGATCTTGCCGTCGAGGTAGACCGCGTCCGTCAGCCGGCGGAGCTCGAGCAGGCGCGCGCGGTCGAGGACCGGCCGCACTTCGATCGGGCGCTCGACCAGCATGCGCTCGAGGATCTCCGCCTCCTCGGCGCGCGAGGGGTAGTCGAGGCGGAGCTTGAGCAGGAAGCGGTCGGTTTGGGCCTCGGCCAGCGGGTAGGTGCCCTCGTGCTCGATCGGGTTCTGGGTGGCGAGGACCATGAACGGCTCGCCGAGGGGATAGGTCGAGTCGCCGAGGGTGACCTGGCGCTCCTCCATCGCCTCGAGCAGCGCCGATTGCACCTTGGCCGGAGCGCGGTTGATCTCGTCCGCGAGCAGGATGCGGGTGAAGATCGGGCCCTTGCGCGGCGTGAACTCGGCGGTCCGGGCGTCGTAGATCAGGGTGCCCAGGAGGTCGGCCGGCAGCAGGTCCGGAGTGAACTGGATGCGCTGGAACTCGACGTCCAGGGTGCGCGCCAGGGTCTTGACCGCCAGCGTCTTGGCGAGGCCGGGCACGCCCTCGATCAGCAGGTGTCCCCGGCAGAGCAGGCCCACGAGCAGGCGGTCGATCAGATAGCTCTGGCCGACGATGACCTTGCGGATCTCGGCCTCGGCCTGCTTCAGGGCGAGGGTCTGGCGCTCCACGTCCTGGAGCTCCGGCACGGGCGTCGGCGGGGCGGCGGCAGCTTCAGGTTGGGTCATCTCGCTCTCCAGGCCGGTAGGCTGCAAGGGAGGTGCCACGAGGGCTGGCCGGCAGCTCCCCTCGTAGCCACCCGCCAGCGCCTAACCGACCATGCCAAATTGGCGGCGCAATCGTTGCGTGCGCTAGGAGGTCGCACGGTACGGTCGCAGAGTCCGGAGAGCTATCGAGATCCAGGACAGGTCGATCGGGCTGATAGTTTCCGTGCGTCGTGGAGCCCCGCCTCAAGAAGGCGCTCGGCCAACACCACCTGGTGGATGGCCGGCTGTGCCAGCCGCTCCTCTCCTACCTCCGGCCCGGCGGCCACCGGGTGCTCGAGGTGGGTCCCGGAGGCGGCGTCCTGACCAGGGAGCTGATGGCGGCGGGGGCCCGGGTTTGGGCCTGGGAGCTCGATCCGGACTGGGCTTTCGCGCTGCGGTCGGCCTGGACCGGAGGGTGGCCCCCGGGAGCGGAGCCCTCGGCGCCGGCTCTCGTCGTGGGCGACGCGCTGGCGATCCCCTGGCACCGGCTGCCGGCCCCGACCCTGGTGGCCGGCAACCTGCCCTACGGCATCGCTACCGCGTTGATCGCCCGCATGCTTCGCCACCCGGAGCGGGTGCCCCGGGCCGCATTCCTGGTCCAGAAGGAGGTCGCCGACCGCCTCGTGGCCGGCCCCGGTGATCCCGCCTACGGCGCCCTCTCGGTCCTGGTCGCGGCCCGCGCGGAGGTCCGGCTCCTGGCACGGGTCAGGGCCGGGAGCTTCCGGCCGCCGCCCAAGGTGGACGGCGCCTTCGTCGGCGTGCGGCCGGTCGCGCCGGCGCTGCCGGCCGCCGCGATGGACGGCTTCGAGGGGACCGTCAAGGCGGCCTTCGCCCGGCGCCGGAAGACCTTGCGCAACTCCCTGGGCGGCGCGTGGGGCCGGGAGGCCGCCGAGGGGGCGCTCGCGCGGGCGGGGATCCTTCCCGGCGCCCGCGCCGAGGATCTGGCGGTCGCTGACTTCGTCCGCTTGACCGAGGCCCACCGCCAAGGGTAGGGCGCTGCCCAGCCCTCCGCGCGTGGAGCAGAAGGGTCGCGGACCCGGGATCGTCTCGGCCCAGGCCGGTGCGGTAGGTCCGCACCCTTCGCTCTTCGAGGCGGTAGTGGTAGACTCTACGGGCACTTAGCACGGAAACCTTCAACCGATACTCGAGAGGTGGCGAGGAGACCGAAGTGGCCAGGGCACGGACCGAGGAAGCGCGGGTGGCTGCCCGCTCGCAGCTCCCGCCCGGCAAGGGGGAGGAGCTCTCCGGCATCGTGCTCCTGACCGTCTCCGCACTCCTCGCGGCGAGCCTGGTCTCCTTCCAGCCACGGGATCCGAGCCTGTTCCACGCCTCCTCGGAGCCCTCGCCGGTCCAGAACCTGGTCGGCCAGGCGGGAGCCCACGCCGCGGCGGTCGGCTTCGGCCTGCTGGGGCTCGGAGCCCTTCTCCTGCCGGCCTTCCTCGGAGTGGCCGGGTGGCGGCTGGTGCGGCGCCGGAAGGGCGGCCGGTCCCCCCTTCGCCTGGTCGGGGCGCTGGTCGTCCTCGGAAGCCTGCCGGCTTTTCTCCAGGCGACCCTGGGAGCGGTCACCTGGCGGGGATGGTTCGTCGAGAGCGGTGGGGTTTTCGGCAAGCTGGTGGCCGAAGCCCTGGAGGCGCGGCTCAACCTGCCCGGCACCCTACTCGTCCTGGTGGCGGCCGTGGTGCTGGGCGCGGCGCTCGCGATCCAGTCCACGCTGGGCGAGGTGGCGCGGCGGTGGGTCGATCGCATCGCCGCCGCCTGGGATCGGTTCCGCCTCGCGCGGGAGCGGCGGCGGGAACGGCGGGCCAAGGACCAGGCCCGGCAGCGGGTGGTGGCGAAGCACCTTCAGCGGGTGCTCTCCGAGCGCGGCGCGGAGGCGGGGGGGCAGGCCGAGGCCGGGGGCGTCGGCGCGGCCCCCGACGCCCTGTCGGGGGGCAGCGAGCGGCTCGACCTGCCGCTGCGGGTGACCGAGCGCAAGGGGGAGGGAGGCTTCGCCGTGCGCCGGGTCGCCGCCCTCGACGCCCCGGGAGCCTCGGGAGCGTCCCCGGCCCCAGCGATGCGAGGCGGGCTGGCCGTCACCTTCGGTCCGGCCGCGGCCGGCCGCTCGCCGGGGCGGGGCCGGGCGCCGGCCGGGCCCCAGAAGCAGTTTGCGTTCGTCGACGAGCCCGGCGCCGGCCAGCCGGGTATCCCGCCCTTGAACCTCCTCCAGCAGGGCTCGGTCACCGCCCACCTCGACGAGGACGACCTGGTCCGCCTGGGCGAGGTGATCCGTAGCCGCTGCGCCGAGTTCGGAGTCGAGGGCACGATCGAAGGGATCAGCCCCGGACCGGTGATCACGGTCTTCGAGCTCCAGCCGGCGCCCGGGGTGAAAGTGAGCCAGATCGTCAACCTCCAGGACGAGCTGGCGCTCGCGCTCAAGGCGACCTCGGTGCGGATCGATCGCCTGCCCGGCCGCTCGACCCTGGGCGTCGAGGTGCCCAATCGCGAACGGGGGACGATCCCGCTCGGCGTCCTGCTCGCCAATGACAGCTTCCGGGCTGCCCGGTCGCCGCTGACCATGGCCCTCGGCGTGACGATCTACGGCGAGCCCTACTACGCCGATCTCGCCTCGATGCCCCACCTGCTGGTCGCCGGCGCCACCGGCGCCGGCAAGAGCGTCGGGCTCCAGACGATGATCACGTCGATCCTCTACAAGACGACGCCGCAGGAGGTGCGATTCATCTTGATTGACCCCAAGCGGATCGAGCTCGGGGTCTACGCCGACATCCCCAACCTCGAGACCAAGGTCGTGGTCGAGCCCCAGCAGGCGGCCAACGTGCTCAACAATATGGTCGCCGAGATGGAGCGGCGCTACCGGCTCCTCGCCGAGGTCCACGTGCGCTCGATCGCGTTCTACAACAGCGCCATCCGGGACCCCGAGCAGAGAAGGCGGCTGGCGCTCGACGAGAACGGGGGAGATCTCGGGCCGGAGGACTTCCAGCCGCTGCCCTACTTCGTGATCATCATCGATGAGCTCGCCGACTTGATGATGGTCGCCACCTCGGAGGTCGAGACCGCCATCGCCCGGCTGGCGCAGATGGCCCGGGCGGTGGGCATCCACCTGATCGTCGCCACCCAGCGGCCTTCGGTCGACATCCTTACCGGCACGATCAAGGCCAACTTCCCCTGCCGGATCTCCTACGCTACAGCGACCCGCCACGACTCGCGGACGATCCTCGACCAGATCGGCGCCGAGCAGCTCCTGGGCAAGGGGGACGCGCTGTTCATGCCGCCGGGGACCTCGCGCACCATGCGCCTCCACGGCGCCTTCGTCTCCGAGCAGGAGACCGCGAGCCTGGTGCGCTGGCTGAAGCGCCAGGCGAAGCCGGAGTACAACCTGGACCTGCTGAAGGCGCCGGAGACCGGGCGGGGGGCGGGAGGGGGCGCCGACAGCGACCCTGACGACGAGCTCTTCGCCGAGGCCGCCCGCCTGGTCGTCTCGGAAGGCCAGGGCTCGGCCTCCTTCCTCCAGCGCCGGCTCCGGGTAGGCTTCTCCCGCGCCGCCCGCCTGATCGACATGATGGAGCAGGACGGCATCCTCGGCCCCCCTCAGGGCTCGAAGCCGCGTGAGGTGCTGGTCCGGGGCGACTACTTCCAGGAGATCGACGCGGCGCTCAGGGAGTGACCGGGAGGCCTGCCAGCGACGCGCGGTCGGGGTCCGGGGAAGGGTGACGCCGGCAGGGGCAGTGCTACCATCGCGCCGTGGCCGTCGCCCTCGAGAGGATCGTCTTTTTCGGCACCCCCGAGTTCGCGGTGCCGACTCTCGATGCCTTGGTCGAGGCCGGCCGCGAGCCGGCCCTCGTCGTCACCCGGCCCGCTCGGCCGGCGGGGCGGGGCCAGGCCGTCCAGGAGCCGCCGGTGGCCGAGGCGGCCCGGCGTCACGGCATCGCGGTCGCCCAGCCCGCGCGCGTCCGGGACCCGGAGGAGATCGAGCGCCTGCGCGCCATCGACCCCGACCTCTTCGTGGTCGTCGCCTTCGGGCAGATCTTCCCCGCGGCGCTCCTCGAGCTGCCGAAGCACGGCTCGATCAACCTCCACGCTTCGCTCCTGCCCAAGTACCGGGGGGCGTCGCCGATCCAGTCGGCGATCGCCAACGGAGAGAAGAAGACCGGAGTGACCACGATGCTCATGGAGGAGGCGCTCGACGCGGGCCCGATCCTGCTCCAGGAGGAGGTGGAGATCCGCCGCGGGGAGACCGCCGGCGAGCTCGCCGAGCGGCTGGCGAAGCTCGGGGCGGACCTCATGGCCGAGACCCTGGGTCGGCTCGAGAAGAGTCTGCTCAAGCCCCGCAAGCAGCGTGAGGAGAGCTCGAGCTACGCCAGCAAGTTCTCGAAGGAGGACGGGCGGATGAACTGGGCCCTCGAGGCCGAGGAGCTCTACAACCGCATGCGGGCGCTCGACCCCTGGCCCGGCATGACCGCGAACTTCAAGGGTCGCCCGGTGAAGGTCCTCTGGGGCGTGCCGATGAGCTGGGAGAAGGGCCCTTCCGGGTTCACCGGCACCTACCTGGGCCTGCGCCAGGGCAAGATGGCGATCCTCTGCGGCGGCGACACCATCTTCGGCATCGAGGAGCTCCAGCGGCCCGGCAAGACCCCCCAGCGGGCCTCGGACTTCGTCAACGGCGAGCGCCTCCGGGTCGGGGAACGCTTCGCCTGAGCCCCTTCGCCGGGTCAGCATGGCCCGCGTGCCCTCGGCGGGCCATCCCTGGGGAGGGAGCGAGGATAACGGGGTTGATCCAGTGAAACCCAGACCGCGTCATACGGGCGCCGGTAGGCGCGTGCAGACCAGCCAGGACAGTGTTCGGGCCGCCGCCGGCTGGGTGGTGGAGCGGACCCTCGCTTCGCTGTCGCCGGCCGACAGCTTCCTCGCCGGGGCGCTCGAGCGCTTCGAGGGGCGCGACCGTGGGCTCCTGGTGGAGCTCGCCATGGGGACGCTGCGCTGGCTCCGGCGGCTCGACGCGGTGATCGCCCAGGCGAGCGACCGGGCCCTGGGCGGCATCGACCCGACCCTGCTGACGCCGCTGCGGATCGCCGTCTACCAGCTGCTCTTTCTCGACCGTGTACCCCCCCACGCGGCGGTCAACGAAGCCGTGGACCAGGCCGGCCGGCGGACCCACCGCGGCGGGGCGAGCTTCGTCAATGCGGTCCTGCGGCGCATCGCCCGCTCGCCGCGCCTCGAGGACTGGCCGGTGCGGGAGCAGGACCCGCTGCGCCGGCTGGCGATCGAGACCAGCCATCCCGACTTCCTGGTGGCGCGGTGGCAGGAGCGCTTCGGCCGCGACCTCACCCTGGCCGTCCTCCAGGCGAACAACCGGCCCCGGCCGCTGCACCTGCTCGCGTTCAAGGACCGGGGCGGCCGCGAGCTCCTGGCCGAGTCCCTGATCGACGCCGGGGTCGAGGTCGACCCGTCGAGCCTGTCGCCCGTAGGCCTGGTCGTGCGCTCGGGCGACCCCCTGGTGACCGAGCCGTTCCGCAACGGCGACTTCTACGTCCAGGACGAGGCCAGCCAGGCGGCGGCGCTGATCCCGCCCCCGCGACCCGGCGAGCGGGTGCTCGACGTCGCCGCAGCCCCCGGGGGCAAGACCTTCGCGCTGCTGGCCAACGAGCCCGACCTGCGGCCGGTGCTCGCCGATCTCGACCCGGCTCGAGCCCGAGTGCTGGCGAGCAACCTCCGCCGCCTCGGCCGGCGCCTCCCACTGGTGGTTGCCGATAGCGCGCAGCCGCCCTGGGGCCGGGCGTTCGACCGGGTGGTGGTGGACCTGCCCTGCACCGGCACCGGCACCCTGCGCAACCACCCCGAGCTCAAGTGGCGGATCAGCGAGGGCGAGATCGGGCGGCTCTCGCGCCAGGCGCTGGCGATGCTCGAGGGAGCGGTGTCTGCGGTGAGCGAAACGGGTTGGCTGGTCGCGATCACCTGCTCCTTGGAGGCGGAGGAGAACGAGGACGTGATGGCCGCGCTGCTCGAGCGCCGGGGCGACCTCGAGCTCGTCGAGCTCGAAGGGCTGCTGTCCCCGCCCCTCGACCGCTCGATCCGCGGTCCCGGATTCTGGCG
>DATKCC010000019.1:0-5141 GCA_035513375.1 Thermoanaerobaculia bacterium
CACCTCGTACGCCCGCAGCGCCTCCACCCAGCCCGTGAGGTCGTCGAGCACCCAGCCGGCGTCGCCGCTCTTCAGGCGCGAGACGTTGATCACCGTGTCGAGCTCCCGGGCGCCCTGCTCCACCGCCCGGCGGGCCTCCTCGAGCCTCACCCGGGGGTCGACGTAGCCCAAGGGAAAGGCGATCACGGTCCCGACTGCCACCGCCTCGCCGCCCTCGCAGTCGGCCAGCGCCCCCACCGCCTCCTCGACATAGCAGGGCGGGATGCAGACCGAGGCGAACCGGTTCTCGGCAGCCTCCTCCACCACCCGCAGCACCTGCTCCCGCGTGGCGTCGGGCTTCAGCAGCGTGTGGTCGATATAAGAAGCCAGCGGTCTGTCCATCTCAAGTGCCTCCATCTTTTCCGCGGAGTCGGTGGGACTGCCGGGAGCTCACCCCTTCCCCTCGCCAGGGCGCCATGGGGGTCGTCTGCAGCTCCCTCTTATGTAGCTGAGGTGCCGGTTGCGACTACCGACACCGTCGAAGGAGGGCGGGGCTCCTCCTCAATCTCCCGTCATCGAACGACGACTCTCCCCAGCCGCACCCCGGTGTAGTAGTGCTCCAGGATCTCCCGGTAGTCGAGGCCGCGGCCGGCCAGGGTGTAAGCCCCGATCTGGCACATGCCGACCCCGTGCCCCCAGCCGCCGCCGGTAAACTGCCAGCCCGGCTCGCGGCCCGGCTCCGCAACCCGCCGGGCCTCGAAGCGGGTGTCGGGGAGGTCGAGCGTCCAGCGGACGGCGAGGCCTTCGACCAGCTCGCTACGGCCGGCCTCCCCCACCAGCCGGAGGGTGCCGACCCGGCCCGAGACGCCCCGCTCCACCACCTCGAGCCCACGGAAGCCTAGACCCGGGTAGCGCTCGCCGACCAGGGCTGCCAGCCGGGAGTCGCTCCGGAACCGGGTCCAGGTGCGCATCCGGCTCGCCCGTCGGGGATGGACGTCGGGCGCCGGGACGGCCGCGGTCCCCTCGCGGGCCACGGCGACCAGGCCGTCGCGCCAGCGGTAGAGGGTCAAGGGGTCTCCCGGGAGGAGCGCCAGGTCGGCCGCCTCGAGGCCGTCGGCGCCCTCGGCGAAGGTGGCGAGTCCCGAGGCGATCTCGACCCGCTCGACCGCCCCGCCCCCGCCCGCGGGATCGCCCCGCAGGGTGACCGTCAAGGCTCCCCCCTCGATGCCCCGGAAACGGACGCCCGCTTCCTGGAGGAGCCCCAGGACCCGGGCGAGGCCCAACAGGAGCCACTCGCTCTCCTCGGCCGTCACCTGCCCCCGGACGTCCTCGCGCAGAACCGCCGGCAGCGCCGGCGCCGCCCTCGCCTCACGCTCCGCGCCAGTCTCCACCAGCAGGCCCGGGTCGAGCGCCAGGTCGAAGGCCGAGCGGACGTAGCGGCGCACCTCCGAGCGCTCGAGGGAGCGGAGGCGATCGCCCGTCGGCGGCAGCCCCGCAGCTTTCGCGAGGGTCTCGAGGCGCTCCTGGAGCGCAGCGGGGCCCGCATGGGTTCGGGGCGGTACCAGGCGGTGCGTGAGCCCGGCCGGGAACGGCGTCCCCCGGGGAAGCGTGCCGGCGAGGTGGCTCGCCGGGGCCTCGGGGCAGGGCACCCCCCGGAGGTAGGCGGCGTCGAGCCAGGGGAAGACGATCCGGGAGTCCTCGGTGTGACCGCCGCAGGTCGCGCTGTACAGGGCTTCGACCAGCTCCTCGCCGTGGAGCAGAACCTCGCCCGCGGTCTCCGCCACCGCCCGGTCCGAGAGGGGATGCTCGGCCGCCAGCCCGCCGTAGACCTGGCAGCGGGGCTCGGCGCAGAGGTCGAAGCCCTCGTCCGCGAACTCTCCCAGGTGGCGAAGCGCATAGGTGCGGGCCGCCACCGCCTGCGCCTTCAAGGCTTCCAGGCGCGGATAGAGCTCGGGTCCGAGCTCCCGGGGGACCACGCCCCGGAGGTAGTCCTCGAGCGGCAGCTCGTTGACCAGGTTGAGGCTGCCCCGGTCGTTCAGGAAGACCAGCAGGCGCCCGCGGTAGCGCCCGGAGCGCCCGGTGGCGGCTACCGACAGCCCGTCGCCGCGGCCGGCCGGATGGAGCGCGAGCCAGCGGCCGAGGACCCGGAACGAGCGCCCGTCGACGCGCACCCGGAGCGCCGGCTCGTGGAGGATTCCCCCTTCTTCGATCACCCAGGCGCCGCCGAAGCCGAGCTCGGCCAGACGCCACTGGGCGGCGTCCGCCTCGGCGCGCTCCCGGAAGCTCCCGGCGCGGACCCGATAGAGGCCGGTGGCGGCGTCGAACCCGGCTTCGGCCGGCCAGCTGGTGCGGGTCGCGAGGCTCCGAGCCAGGGCCCGGGCCTGGATCTCGTCGCGAAGCGCCGCCACCTGGACGCGGTAAGCCGGCGCTTCGACCGAGCCGGCCGCCGGCTCGACGGTGAAGGGGGCGGGGAAGCGGACCGGCCCGCCGTCGACCGCCAGGGTCACCTCCGCCTCGCAGCACGGCAGCTCGAAGCTCCCGAGATCGCTCGCCAGACCGACTCGAATCAGGACGCGACCGTCGCCGACTGCGGCCGGCCAGCGTGGCGGCGCCTCCGCGGGCCCAGGAGCGCCGGCGCCGGGCTCGGCCCGATCGGCCAGCGGCAGCGGTGGCTCGGGCGTGACCAGCTCCGGCTGCGGCTCGGGAGGGATCGGGGCCGGCCGGGGCGCCGGCTCCGGGGCCACCTCGCTCGTCGCCGCTGCCGGTGCGTCCGGGGGTGCGCTCGGACCGGGCGAGACGCAGGAGAGAGCCAGCGCCAGGGGGAGGAGGAGCACCGTGGCGGCCGCGAGCACCCGCGCCGGCGCCGCAAACCGCCAACCGGTCACTGCGGCTCCCCTCCGACCTCCGCCACCACCAGTGAGCTGTACGAGGCGAGGATGAAGACGTTGAGGGCGGCGCCGAGCGCCACCTGCACGAGGAAGAAGCTCAGATAGAGAGCGACCCAGGCGCCGAGGCTGTCCTCGATCAGCAGGCCGGCCATCCCCTGCCCAACCGCGAGCGCGATCCCGAGCACCGTCGCGACCACCATCATGACGAGGAGGAGGAGCAGGGCGGCGCCCAGGCGCCGGCCCACGACCCGGAGCCCGAGCGCGGAACCGCGGACCGCGCCGCTCCCCTCGAGCGCCACCGCCGGCTGGGCCGCGCTGAACCACAGAGCGAAGACCAGGAAGGCGAAGGCCAGGGGCAGGGCGCCGCCGCAGCCGATGCCGAAGGCGGCGCCGGCGCCCCAGCTCTCGCCGCCGTAGACCGCCGCCAGGGCGAGAAGCAGACCGATCACGACGAGCACCAGCGCGGCCGTCATCGTGAGGTGGAAGAACCAGAAGAAACGCCAGACGTGGCGCCCTCCCCAACCCGAGAAGTCACGCAGGCTGAAGGTCCGGAACCAGCGCCAGCCGCCGGCGTGGTCCTCGGCTCCGGGGCGGGCCTGCCGTTCGGCGGCGACCAGGATGCCGAGGAGCCCGCCCTCGAACCACCCCCAGACCATGACCGCCAGGAGGCCGATCACCAGGGAGGCGACGCTCGCGAGCGCCACCGGGACCATCCGGCTGGCGACCTCGTCGCCCAAGCCGGCGAGCCAGCTCTCCAGGGCGGCCTCGCTCCACCCCCCTTCGAGCAGCGCCTGCCCGCCGAGCACCAGGATCGGGGGCACGAGAGAGGCGACGATGAGGAGCGTGACCAAGAGGTCCTGGAGGGCCTTGAGCGGCAACAGCCCCAGGTTCGCCCGCGTGGAGAGGAACCCCCGGCGGAGGCAGTCGATGGCCGATCGGCGGTTCATGGGATCACCCCCTCTGTCCCCGCGCTCCCCTTCCCCCCTCGAGGGGGGCAAGGGACGCCTCCACCCACCCGCTCGTCGCCATCCGGATCCAAGGGCTACCCAACCAGGTGCCGCTCGCGGGTCTTGACCGTCCGCCTGAAATCCTCGACCCCGTCGAGGCGGACCGCCACGGTCATCTCGTAGAGCCGGGAGACGAGCTGCGGCGAGATCCGCCGGTCGAGCAGCGTGAATTCGTCTCCGGGGTCGGGGGCCGTGCTCGCCGCTTGCGGGAGGCGCAGGCGGTAGTTGGTGGTGAAGACCGTGGGACGGCGCTCGGTGTAGCGGGTGTTGATGATCAGGTAGAGGACGTCCTGGACCCAGGGCGTGGGTTTCTGCGCGCCGAGCTCGTCGAGCACCAACAACTCGGCGCCGATCACGGGGTCGAGGACCTGGGCCTTGGACTCTGCCGAGCCCGGGTCGAAGGTCGCCTGGATCTGATGGATGAGGCTGGTGAAGTCGACGAAACGACCGCGCACGCCGTAGCGCCGGATGAGCTCCGAGAGGACGGCCACCGCGAGATGGGTCTTGCCGCTGCCCGGTGGGCCGATGAACAACAAGCCCGTGGGGCGGGGCTTGCCGCCTTCGCCCAGGAAGTCGTCGACGAACCGCCTGGACCGCCCCCGGGCCTCGATCAGCCGGCTGACGGCGAGCTCGCTCGCGCCCTCGAACCCGCCGGTACGGAAGCTCTCGAGCGTACAGCCGTCATAGCGCTCGGGGATCCCGGCGCCGGCGAAGAGCCGGGTGCCGAGGCGGCGCTTGCGGCAGTCACAGGGCCGGGCGGTGCCGGCACCCGCGTCCGCCACGATCACCCATCCCCGGCCCTCGCACTCGGGGCAGGCGCCTTCCGTCGCGGACTCCGGCTGAGGCATGGAGAAATCGTAGCACGCGACGGCACCGGCCCTACCTCTTCGTCACCGCCGCCGGCAGCCCGCTCGAGACCCGGACCAGCGCGTGGCGCCGGTCGACGCCGGCCCGCTGGTCCAGGACCTCCTGCTTGACGAAGGCGAGCAGGCGGTTGACCTCGGCCTGCATCTGGTCCATCTGCTCCTGGAGCTCGAGGATCACCTCGACCCCGGCGAGGTTGACCCCGAGGTCACGGGTGAGGGTAAGGATCTGCTCGATGCGCTCGAGGGTCTCCTCATCGAAGAGCCGCGTGTTGCCGGCGCTGCGGGCGGGGTTGATCAGGCCCTCGCGCTCGTAGAGCCTCAGGGTCTGGGGATGGATTTCGAACCGCTCGGAGACGACGCTGATCATGACGTACTTCTGCTCGTGCTCCCGCTTGCGCCGC
>DATKCC010000020.1:0-3240 GCA_035513375.1 Thermoanaerobaculia bacterium
TGCGCCCGGACGAACTCGACCAGGCGCTCGGCGTAGCTCGGGAACGGCGGCACCTCGATGCCGGTGCCGGCCAGGTCCCGGCGGGCGTTCTCGGTCAGGTAGTAGGTCGGGTGGACGAAGTAGTCGAGGGCCTCGGCCGGGATCCCCATCAGCCGCTCGAGGAACGGAACGTACTCGAGCGAGGCCTTGGCCACGCCGCGGAAGGTCGGCACCCGGATCACCCGCTTCTCCGCCACCCGGGAGATCGTTTCGATCATCTCCGAGACCGTCGGCGGGTCGGGGTCGGCGAGCTGGTAGACCTGGCCCAGGCTCTCCTCCCGGCCCGCGAGGTGGTCGATCGCGGCGATGACGAAGTCCGAAGGCACGACGTTGACCCGGGTGCGCTCGGGCTGCCCGATCATCGGCAGGAAGGCGACACCCGGCTGCTTCAGGATCCAGCGGATCACGTAGTACGGGCCGTCGTACTTGGCCGTAGCGCCGGTCCGGCTGTCGCCGACCACGATCGAGGGCCGGTAGACCGTCACCGGCAGGCCCTTCTCCATCCACTCCTGGACCTTGACCTCGGCCAGGAATTTGGTCTCCTCGTAGAAGTTGTTGAAGGTCTGCCCCTTGACCAGGTCGGTCTCGGCGAAGGCCCCGGCGTAGCGCCCCGAGACGTAGCAGGTCGAGACGTAGTGGAGCCGCCGGAGGCCCGGGCAGTCAGCGGCGAAGCGCAGGACGTTGCGGGTGCCGTCGACGTTGACCTTGAGCGCCGGCTCGCGGCGGACCGAGAGGTCGTAGATCGCCGCCAGGTGGAAGATCTCGACCACCTCGCGCCGGAGCTCCTCCGGGGAGGTGCCGGCCCGGTCCAGGGCGAGGCCGGGATCGGTGATGTCGCCCGGTGCGAGGTGGATCCGCCCCGCGAGGCTCGGGTCGGCCGCGACGAGCTCGTCGGCCTTCGCCCGGGCGAGCTCGGCGAACTTCGCCTGTACCAGGCAGACGGCCTCTGCATCCGCCGCGCGGGCGAGCACGCGGGGGAGGAGCTCCGAGCCGAGGAAGCCGGGGAACCCGGTGATCAGGATCTTGGCCATGGTCGCTCTTTCTCCGGGGAGGGGTTCGGCGGCGGCCACCGGCTGCGCTCTCGGCGCGGAGATTGCCGCCCTGCGGCATTCTACCGTAGGGTGGGCCTTGGGCCACCATCGGCCTTCGCCCATCCGTGGGGCGAGACCGGTGGGCCAAGGCCCACCCTACGTTTGGTGGGCCAGGGCCCACCCTACTCGTGGATCGTCAGATTGGTGCCGGTCGGGGGTGTTTCGATCCGCTGGCGCTTGCCCGACGGCCACCGTACCTCCAGCGCCTCGACCCGCTCCCCGGCCGGCGCGGCGAAGAGCACCACCCGGTCGCTCGCGGACTGATAGCTGTCGCCGGCGGTCACCCAGCGGGAGCGGCGGCCGGCCGAGGTGACCAGGGTGACAACCGCCCCCACCCCCTCCCGGTTCGCGCCGGCGCCGGCCAAGCGGACCGCGATCCCGCCGCCGGAGAGGCCCGGGAGGTCGCTCGCCAGGAGCTGGAGCGGGCCGCCGTTGTTCGCGACCGCGAGGTCCGGGTCGCCGTCGCGGTCGAAGTCGGCCGCGGCGAGCCCCCGGCCCACCTTCGGGTCGGCCTCGAGGACCGGGCAGCGCAGTTCGCGGAAGCGGCCCCGGCCGTCGCTCAGGAGGATCTGGTCGCGCTGCGCGTAGCCGATCTCCGGGCGCCTGGGGCGCTCGAAGATGTGGCCGTTGGCGACGTAGAGGTCGAGCTCGCCGTCGCCGTCGAGGTCGGCCGCGACCAGCCCGAACCCCAAGAGGTTGAACGACGGCGGCCCCAGCCCCGAGGCCGCCGAGCGGTCCTCGAACTGCATCCCGCCCAGGTTGACGTAGAGGGTGTTGGTCTCGACGTCGAAGTTGGTCACCGCCAGGTCCGGGTCGCCGTCACCGTCGAAGTCGGCGGCGACGAGACCCATCCCGGCCTCGGGCTTGCCCTCGGCGTTGACCGCCGTCCCCGAGAGCAGCGACAGGTCCTCGAAACTCGGCCCCGCCGGGCCGGGCGCCGATCCGGGGCCCCGGTTGCGGAAGAGGAAGTTCAGGGTCTCGTCGTTCGCCACGTATAGATCCGGCAGGCCGTCGCCGTCGAGGTCGGTGAAGAGCACCCCCAGGCCCCGGCCGTCGGCGCCGGCGAGGCCGGCCGCCTCCGTCCGGTCCACGAAGGCGACCCCGCCCGGCCCGGCGCCGAGGTTGACGAAGAACCGGTCGTTCTCGCCCGCGAACATCGCCGGGTCGCAGTAGCGGCGAAGACCGGTCTCCGGGTCGGAGCAGAAGACGTCGCGGTCGGCCGGGAAGTCGACGTAGCGGGTGACGTAGAGGTCGAGGTCGCCGTCGCCGTCGGCGAAGGCGGCCGATGAGCTCCAGCCGTCGAGCGCGAGGCCCGCCGCGGCGGAGGCGTCCTCGAAGGTGCCGTCGCCGCGGTTGCGGTAGAAGACGTCGGGGCCGAAGTTGGTGACGTAGAGGTCGGGGAAACCGTCGCCGTCGGCGTCGGCGGCGACCGCCCCCATGCCGTAGCCCCGGTCGCCGACGCCGGCGCGCTCGGTCACGTCCTCGAAGGCGAACCCCGCCGGCGTGCCGGCCGGATCTGCCAGCCCACCGCCGCCCGCAGCATCCTGGCCGGCCGCCCGCAGGGGCCCAAGGTTGCGGAAGAGCCGGTTGGCGGCGCCCGGGGGCCGGTCCGCCCCGGGCGGGACAGGGCCGGACTGGACGACGTAGAGGTCCGGCCCGCCGTCGCCGTCGTCGTCGAGCCAGGCGAGCCCCGCCCCCATGGTCTCCGCCAGGTGCTTGCGCTCGGACGTCCCGCGGTCGTGAACGAAGGCGAGGCCGACCGCGGGCGCCACGTCCCGGAGGCGGCAGGCCCCCGACTCGCCACTCTCGGCGCTCGCGGCGCTCTCGGTCGGCGCTGCCGCACTCGCCGAGGCGGCGAGCACCGCCACCACCAGGGGGACCGCCAGACCCACGAGCTTCCGACCGGCGCCCCGGCCTCCGCCCGTCCTACTCATCCTCGCCCTCCGTTGCCGCCAGCCGCGCCTCCGCAAGCCACCGGCGAAGCTCCTCCCGATCGGGCGCCAGCGTCACGGCCCGCTCGAGCGCCGCGACCGCGCCCGCGGCGTCCCCCTGGAGGGCGAGCGCCCGGGCGAGACCAGCCAGCGCCTCGGCGCTCCCCGCCCCGTCACCG
>DATKCC010000021.1:0-3175 GCA_035513375.1 Thermoanaerobaculia bacterium
TCGCGGTGGACATCTCTCGTCGCGAAGATCGGTACCATCTCCGCTGCCAGCTCTCTGGCTTCCGCGACCCTGCCGGTTTCGAGATAGAGCGCGGCGAGGTCGAGCGCCACCAGGGTCCCGTCATACCCGATCTCGGCCTCGGCGAACCCGCCCATGGCCCGCCGCAGCGCCGCTTCCGCCAGCCCCGTCTGGCCGAGCCCGCGATTGACCAGCCCTTCGATCCACAGGACCCGCAGCCGATCCAGGCCGCCGCCGACCTCGATGGCGAGCTTGCGGGCGCTGGGCAGGAGATGCTCGGCTTCCAAAGGCCGCCCTGCCTCGTTGAGATAGAGCGCAAGATTGCTCTGGACCAGCAGGAGGAGGCGAGGCTCGCGGCTGGGGTCGACCAGGGAGGCGGCGCGCTCCAACGTGGAGATCGCCTGTTCGGTCTCGCCCTGGTCCCGCAGGATGGTCGCCTTCTTGATCAGCGCGTGCCCCTCGGCGAGGTGATCGGTTGCCTCGCGATAGATCTCGATCGCCCGCTCCACCGCTCGGATGGCCTCGGCGAAGCGGCGCTGGGCCCGGTAGAAAGAGGCCTTGAGGCTGAGGAGATCGGCCTCCTCGAAGGGGTCGCCGGTGCCCTGGGCGCGGAAGTCCTCGGCGATGTCGAAGGCCTCGGAAACGCTCCGCAGGCCGGACCGGATGCGGCGGCAGTTGGCGATGTAGGACCAGGCTTCGGCCTTGAGATCGTTGAGCAGGGCGGGGCCGTGGAGGCGGCGCTCGAGGCGGTAGGTCACCGCCAGGGCGAGCTCCGCCAGCTCCTCGGAGCGGCCTGGGTTCTCGTTCCACCCGCGGCGCGACTCGGCGAGCAGGAGCTCGACCAGCCCGTAGATCTGGAAGCGCGACGAGTTCTCGACCATCCACAGGCGCCGCGTCGGCGGGTGCTTGTCGAGCTCTGCCCAGAGCGAGCCCGCGGCCGATCGCTCGCGCTCGATCTCGACCCCGGTGCGCCGGAGCTTCTCCGCCACGGCCCGCGTCACTTCGACGTAGTCCGCCTCCGGGTAGCTGGCCTGGGCGCCGCCGAACATCCGCTCGAACAGGGCCACCGCCTCGTGGCCCGCCTCGGGCAGGAGGGACCGGCACCGCTCGCACAGGAACAGGTGCCAGCCGGCCTCGAACAGCTCCTCGCGGCCGAGCTTGCGGGCGGCGAAGCGGCGGAGGGTGCCTACGTTCAGGTGCTGGTCCAAAAGGTCTTCGGTCATGGCTTGCCCGTGCCCTCGGCTTCGGCCGGTTCCGGGTCGCCGGAGCCGCGCGATTCGGTCGGTTCGGCCGCGGGGCCCAAGGCCTCGAGGGCCCGCCGCCGCCGCTCGTCGAGGACCGTGGCGCAGCCTCGCTCGACCGAGCGCATCAGCCGCCCTTCCATGTCCCCGGTCCGGTAGCACCGGAGCTGGACCTCGAGCACCGCCCGGTCGAGGACCGAGTACGCCTGGTCCGGGCTCAAGCCGTGGCGCCGAAACAGAGCCTCGAAATGAGGTGCCCGGCGGCTGAGGATCGCCGCCAGCTCCTCACCCCGAGGGTCCTTGGGGCCCATTGGCCCCGATTGTACGACGCCCGTGCTGGCCGCCGGCCCGGTTGAGGGCATTCTAGTCCAGAGATATCGAAAGAGGCAAGAAACTACGAGATTTGATGCTTAATACGGAAACTACAGACTCCGCGAAGAGAGCTCGCCGCCTGCGCTCGAGTCGAAAAGGTGCGCCACCGGAGGCGGGCCGGCGGAGCGATCCGCGGCGCGGAATCCGTCCCTCGGGACAAGACCCCTCGACCATCCCGTCGAGCCCGGTCCACCCAGGAGCCGGGAGCGAGTGCTCCGGCTGAGAGGAGGAGCCCGTGAAGCCCGTCACCACCCTTACCGTTAGCGCTGCCGCCCTCGTCGCTTCCCTGCTGGCGGCATCTCCGGCCGCCGGGGAGGAGCCGCTCCTCACGGCCTCGCGGCCGCCGTCCGCGCTCGAGCGGGCGCGCATGGAGAGCTGGCACCGGACCTGGATCGAGGAGGGCGCTCCGGCCGATCGGTCGTTCCGTGCCCTGCACCGCGCCGCCGCCGGCGAGACGCCTGTCGCTCTGCGCCCGCACTGCCTAGCGCTAGCCGAAGACCTGCTGGAGCTCGACCGCCGCCGGGTGCTGCCGGTGCCCGACCCGGCGACCGACCTCCACTTTCGCCGAGCCCTCCGTGAGCTGACCCAGGCCGCGGTCGCCTGTCTCGGCAAGCGCCCCTACGCCACCCGCCAGGCTCTCTCCGAGGCCGAGAGGGCCTTTCGGGAGGCCGACCTGCTGCTGAAGAGCTTCGGCCTGGAGCTCCAGCCCGCGTCCGGCGGTTGGCCTGCCGGCTCGGGTCGGGAGGGTAGCGGGACCGGTGGCGGCGACGGGGGATGACACCTCTGGCCTCGTGCTTGCAAGCCCATGTCAGCGCGGGCGACTCCCAAGGAGGCACGACCATGACCGAGCGTTTCCCCCGACTTCTACTTCCCTTCGCGCTGGTGCTCACCGCGGCCGTCGGCTGCGGCGGTTTCGGGCTCCCCGGCGGCTCCGGCCCGACCACTCGACCGACCCCCCAGACCGACCAGGTGGTCACGGGGGAGGTCGCCTGGGTCGACGCCAACGACCGGCAGCTCGAGGTCCAGCACACCACCGGCCGGGTGGTCGCCCGCTTCGACGCCGACACCCAGGTCCTCTACCAGGGACGCGAGTACCGTCCCGAGCACCTGGAACCGGGCGACGTCGTGAGGATGGAGGTGGCCGGGAGCGGCTACCAGAACGTCTACGCCCGCCGGATAGAAGTCGTGGAGTCGGTTCGCGAGGCCGCCGACCGCCGCGTGTCCGGCGAGGTGGAGCGGGTCGACACCGGGCGCAAGGAGATCTTAATCGGCACCTCGTCCGGCGACCGGGTGGTCGAGTACGACGAGCGGACGCAGGTCGTCT
The DNA here is from genome assembly GCA_035513375.1 of Thermoanaerobaculia bacterium. GTDB lineage: Bacteria > Acidobacteriota > Thermoanaerobaculia > Multivoradales > DATKCC01 > DATKCC01. The sequence goes on from DATKCC010000021.1 coordinate 2,956, forward strand.
ACCAGGGCCAGCAGTACCGTCCCGAGAACCTGGAGCGGGGTGACCTCGTCCGAGTGGAGGTCCGCGCCGATCGGAACCGCAATCCGTACGCCGAGACGATCGAGGTCACTCAGTCGGTTCAGGACCGGCGGCCGGGTGAGGTCCCCGGCGACCGGGCCGAGGCCGAGCGCCTGACCGGCACCGTCCAGTGGATCGACGAGGAGCGCGGCGAGTTCGGCCT
>DATKCC010000022.1:0-8525 GCA_035513375.1 Thermoanaerobaculia bacterium
AACTCGTTGTAATAAGGAGAATCCCATGACGACAATGACCTCTGACCAGCCCCAGGTGCTCTCGGCCTCGACCATCATCGGCGACGACATCTACAACCCCCAGGGCGAGAAGCTGGGCAACATCAAGGAGCTCATGCTCGATCTCGGCACCGGCCACCTGGCCTACGCCGTGCTCTCCTTCGGCGGCTTCCTCAGCCTGGGCGACAAGCTCTTCGCCGTGCCCTTCGAGGCCCTGCGGCTCGATCCCGAGAACGAGCACTTCGTGCTCAACGTGACCAAGGAGCGCCTGGAGCAGGCGCCGGGGTTCGACAAGGACGACTGGCCGAGCACCGGCGACCGCACCTGGGGCCGCGGGATCCACGAGTTCTACGGCTTCGAGCCCTACTGGAACCGCCACTGAGGAAGGCCTGGAACCCGCCGCCTCCCCTGGCCCGCGACTACCCGGCCAGCCGTAGCTCGGCCACCACGCCCAAGTGGTCCGAGAGGCCGGCTTCGATCGCGCGGTAGGAGACGAACTCGAGCTCGGGGGATGCGAGGATCCAGTCGAGGCGGCGGGTCGGGCCGCTCGCGGGATAGGTCGGAAGGTCGAGGGTCGGCTCGTAGGGCACGACGCCGAGGCGCTCCGCCAGGAGCGCGAAGCCGCCGCGGGCGCTGCTCCCGGCCTCGAAGTTGAGATCGCCCAGGATCACCCGGGGCCGGTCCCGGCCTTCCAGGACCTCCGCCAGCGCGAGGATCTGCTCCCGGCGCCCGGCCGGATTCAAGAAGTCCAGGTGAACCGAGACCACATCGAGCTCTCGGCCGGTCCCGGGGATCTCGACGGTCGCCACCACGAAGCCCTTGGTGTCGCGCCAGTTGGCGCCGAACGGCTCCGAGCGCGGCTCCACCAGAGGGAAGCGTGAGACCAGCGCGGTACCCGAGGAGAGCGAGTAGCTGGAGAGCCCGAACGGGTTGTGGTCGCCGCGGTAGTGATGGCCGAAGCCGCTCGAACCGGCGAGGGTCGAGACGTGGTCGAAGTTGCCGCTCCAGGCCGACGGCCCGTCGGCCTCCTGGAGGGCCACCACGTCGGGACGCTCGTGGCGCAGCACGTCGGCGATCGCTGCGAGGTTACGCTCCACCTCGGCGCGGCCGAGGAGCGCCTGGTGGAAGGCGTCGGCGCGCCCGTGCGCCACATTCCAGGTGAGCAGCCGGATCGTGCCGGCCGGGGGGTCCGGCGCGGGGGGTCCGACGATCAGCTCGAGCGGACCGGTGCTGGCCGCCTTGGAGCCGGATACCGCTAGGATGAGCGTGAGGAGTACGATCGATCGACGGTTGATCAGTTTCCTCATGAGGACTTGGTCTCTTCCTTTCGGTCCGTTCCCTACGTGGGGCCCGCGCTCGGGCGGGCCAGGCACCGGTCACAACAGGCTCGTGCCGCGAATCCTTCCCGCCCTCGCCCTGCTCTCGGCCCTGCCCGCGGCCGGCTCCGGCGGCGACCTCGCGGCCCTGATCCCCGAGCTGACGCCTCCTCTCCTCGCCCGCCTGGAGGCCGGAGAGGTCGTGACACGGTTGATCCCGATCCCCGGCGAGAAGGAGCGGCAGGGGCTCGCGGCCCGGCTCCTCGCGGCGCCGCCGGAGCGGCTCTTCAGGGCCCTGGCCGACCCCGACCACTGGCCGGAGTGGGTGCCCTTCCTCGAACGCTCCGAGCGGCCGAACGGCCCGGCCGGCGCCCCGGTGTGGAGCCTCGCCTTCGACCTGCCGCTCCCGCTCCGGGACCGACACTATCGGGCGCGGGTCACGACCTCGGAGCCGGCCGGCGAGGGCGCTGGGCTCTGGACCGTATCCTGGGACTCGGTCCCGGGCTCCGGGAACATCGCCAGCGCCCGCGGCGCCTTCACCCTCGCTCGGCATGGCCCGAAGCGGACCCTGGTCGTCTTCCGCACCGCCACCGACACCGGTGACCACACGCCGCGGATCCTCCAGGAGCGAGCGCTCCTCAAGAGCCTCCCCTGGCTCCTCGACGGGCTCCGCCAGCAGGCCGGCCGCTGCCGCTACTCCGTTCCCTGGGCGGACGGGTGCCTGGAGGCGCGGCCCTGGGCGCCCCGGTGAGAAGCCGAAGCGGCTAGCGGCGGCGCGGGATCCGGTCGCGGATGGCGCCGAAACCGAGGCGCTCGCAGAGCGGGTCGAGGAGGGCCGGGTCGGCGCCGCTGTAGGCGAGGCCGTCGAGGCCCGCCTCCTCCCAGCCGTCGAGCGGCGCCTGCGGGTCGACCGTCGCCAGGAGCTTCGAGAGGAAGGCCGTCTCCCGGTGCTCGGCGAGCTTCGCCGCCAGCGAGGCGGCCCCGCGGATGGGGAGCTTCGGCACCTCGTCGAGATGCCGGTAGACGGCGTCGAGGCCGTCGAAAGCAGCGAGGAGCGCCGCGGCGGACTTCCTCCCCACCCCCGGCACGCCGGGGATCGAGTCCACCGGGTCGCCGGCCAGAGCGAGGAGGTCGGGGATCCGCTCCGGCGGCACCCCGAACTTCGCCGCGACCTCGTCCGGCCCGTAGCGCTCGTCCCGGGCGAAGTCCCACAGGGCGACCCGGTCGGAGACGAGCTGGGCGAGGTCCTTGTCGGAGGTGACGACGACCGCGCCGTGGCCTTCGGCGCCGAGCTTCGAGGCCAGGGCGGCGATCAGGTCGTCGGCCTCGAAGCGCTCGGCGATGAAGGTCGCGGCGCCGAAGGCCCGGGCGAGCTCCCGGCAGCAGTCGATCTGGGCCTCGAGCTCGGGCGGCGGCAGGTCCCGCCCGGCCTTGTAGCCCGGGTAGAGCTCGTTGCGAAAGCTGGTCGTGAGACTCCGGTCGAAGGCGATGGCGAGGTGGGTCGGCGACGCGGTCTCGACCAGCTTGATCAGGAAGCCGGCGAACCCGTAGACCGCGTTGACCGGCCGGCCGGCCGGGTCCCGGATCGAGTCGGGCAGCGAGAAGAAGGCTCGAAAGACGTACGGGCTGGCGTCGACCAGGTACACCGTGGCGGGCTCGCTCATCGGCCGGCCGATCCTACCGCCGGCCGTGCGGTAGAGTCCCGCCGTCCATCATGCCCGGAGCCGACGCCCCCCGGCCGTTCCGCATCGCCACCGAAGACGGCCACGAGCTCGCCGGTGAGAGCCACCTCCCGGCCGCCGCTCGCCCGGCCGCGGCCCCGCCTCGCGCCCACCTCCTCCTGGTCCACGGCTTCGCCGAGCACCGGAAGCGCTACCGCGGGCTCGCCGGCGAGCTCGCCGGCGCCGGCTACGCCGTCCACCTCTTCGATCTGCGCGGGCACGGCGAGTCGGGCGGCCGGCGGGGGCACGTCGAGCGCTTCGCCGACTACCGGCGGGACCTCGCCCGGGTGGTGGCGGCGGTCCTGCCGGCGCCGGACGAGGCCGGGGCCGGCCCCCCGGCCGTCCTCCTCGGCCACAGCCTCGGGGGCCTGATCGCCCTCGACGCCGTCCTGCGCCGTCCCGAGCCCTTCCGGGCCCTGGCCCTGAGCAGCCCCTTCCTCGCCCCGGCCTTCCGCCTCCCACCGTTCGCCCGCGCCCTCGCCGGTGCGGCCGCGCTCGTCGCTCCGGCCGCCGACTTCGCGGCCGGCCTCGACCCGGAGGGGCTCTCCCGCGACCCGGAGGTGGTCCGCCGGTACCGGGAGGACCCTCTGGTCCTGCGTCGCCTGACGGCGGCCTGGCTGGGCGCGGTCCTCGACGCCCAGGAGGCGGTCTTCGAGCGCGCCGGCGAGCTCCGACTTCCGACTCTGCTGCTGCTCGGGAGCGCCGACCCGATCGCCGACCCTGAGCGCGGACGCGCGCTCTTCGAGCGCCTCGGGAGCCCGGCGAAGCGGCTCGAGGTCTTCGAGGGTTTCCGCCACGAGGTGTTCAATGAGCTCGGGCGCGAACGGGTGGTGGCGGATCTTCTGGCGTGGCTCGAAGAGGGCTCCGTCACTCCGAATTCGGTGGCACCGTGACGTGAAACTGGAAGAGCGGCGGACCCCAGCTCTCCACCATTCCTATCCGCCCCTCGAAGGACTCGTCCGCCCGCTTCACCATTTTCTCCACCGTCGATCGGCGGAAGTCCGTCAGTAGGGGCCAGTCCTCGTGGTAGGGCGGCGCCAGCGAGACGACGAACAGGAGCGACCGGCTCCGGCGGTCGAGCTGCTGGGAGCGCTGGTAGAGGAAGCCGAAGAGCCGCGGCACGTTGTGAACCAGGGGACCAGCGAGGTTCGCCAGCAAGCTCGCTTCGGCAGGCGGAGGGAAGGGGTTCGAGGAGTGGATGACCAGAACCTGGACCGCTTCGAGGTTGGCAGCCGCCTCGATCGGAACCAAGTTGCTGTACCCGCCGTCCACGAGGACTTCGGAGTCGTTGTCCGATGCTCCCACCCGCCGTGGCGGGAATGCCGGGAACGGCGACCCGGAGGCGAAGATATAGTCCATCAGCTCCTTGAGGTCCGCGTCCTCGGAGAGCACCAAGTTCTTGCACCCGTCCAATTTCGAGCCCGCAGCCGGACCGTGAATGGCTCGGAACCGGCGCCAGACGACTCCCGCGGAGGTCCGCACCTGCGGGCAGTCCTCCTCCGCCGGTACGGCCAGGACGAACCGCGTGCCGACCTTCTCGAGAGCGTTGGCGGGAGCGAGGAACTGGGCGGTCAAGCCGTACGAGCGCCGACCGGCGTCGTCACCCTCGGCCGCGCCTGCGCCCTGCGCTGTCTCTTCATGGCTGACACGGTAGGCGTCCTCGAACCGTGCGTCCGCCCGTTTGACGTGCTCGAACGCCACCCGGTTGCCATAGAGGGCCGGGGCTAGGACGAAGTTCCACCACACGAGCCCGCCGACACCAAAGAGCCCCAAGCGAACGAAACGCCGGCTGACGAGGTGGCCGTTGGGGTGGCGGGAGCAAAGCCAGAGCAGGCGCTCCTCGAGCCACGCGGCCACCTTCCAGTCCCGCCTCCCCCCCCAGCGCGCCATGAGCAGGATCGCCAGGGAGCCGAGGACGGTCAACAGGCCCAAGCCGAGCCAGAAGGCCGGCGTGAGCTCGAACAGGCTCAGCTCCGAGAGGCGCTGGAAGAGTGGTGACTCATCGAACCGGTTGCTCTCGTCGAGCAAGGTGAGCCCAAAAACCGCCAGACCCATCACGCTGTAGACCGAGAGGGCGAGACCGAGGATAACGAACACTACGCCGTCCACGAACTCCTGCGGCCGGTCGAGCCGGTACAGGTTGCGCCGGCGGTGGAGCCCGAGGATCCCTCCCATCGTCACGAGCACCGCCCCGAGGCAGACGGCAAGCCCGCCACGGGGAGCCTCGAGCTTGGACACCTCCGCCAACGCTCCGAGCCAGCCCTCCTCCAGGAAGGTCTTTGCCACGGGACGGGTGAGGTCGAGCATCACGAAGCAGCCCACCACCGGGGCGAGAACGGTCGCCGTGCGGCGTACGAGCGCGCTCGCCTTGAAGCGGGCCACACGTTCCTCGAGCCAGGCGTACCCGCGAGCCAACCGGGATCGCTGAGGCCTCGGAGCCGCCGTTGCCAGGCGAACGAGGCCCAGGGTCACCAGGATCATCCCCAGCGCGAGGAACAGGAGGGGGGTGCGGTCGAGCAGAGCGAGCCAGCTCCGGGGGAGTGAGTGCAGTACTGGGATCGCCAGCACCGTGCCGACCACGAAGACCGCCGCAAAGCGGCCTGCGCCCGCCAGCGCCCCCTTGACCCCCCGAGCTCGCTGAACCGCTGCCAGCATGAGCCCCGCGACCACTGCGCCCAGGAGGAGGTATGCCTCACCGGCGAAGACCGGCTCCTCGAGAAAAGACGCCCACCGGGCGAGGGTTCCCTTCTCGTCCCTCACGGCCCAGGCCACGAGCTTCGACAGGAGGGGGATCGCCACCAGTGCGGCGCCGACTCCCAGGAGTACCCCGGGGGGTGACCAGACTCGCCGCTCCGGCTCTGGTCGGGCGCCCCTACTCTTCCCCACCGCCTCCTCGACGCTCTCCATGCGAATCAAGGTCTGGTCGGCGAAGATCGCGACCACCACGAGGACCGCGTAGAGGAGGCCCTCGAACTCGGGTACGTGCTCGTCCGAGGTCGCGCCGTTTGCCAACTTGACGAAGAGCGGGGTCAGTCCCAGGACCCCGAGCAGCAGCCAGAAGAGCGCCGGGCGAATCGATGGCACCTGGCCATCAGAACCGCCGTTCCGCTCCGGTGCAAGCCATCCCCGGTAACGCAGCGAGAACAAGGCGAGAAAGGCGGCAAACACCACATAGATGGCGAGTAGGCTCAAATAGCGCGGAAGGTCGGTGCCGCCGAAGATGTCGAAGGCGTTGAGGTAGACCTCCTTGTCGGCGTCCCTGAGCGAAGGGCGTTTCCAGAGAATCTCGGTCAAGGACCAAGGCCCCAAAGGTCCCAGGCGAGCCACGAAGAACCCCAGCAGAGCGCCGCCGCTCGTTCCCACCACCGAGTTCACCCGCGCGGCACCTTGATTCGCCCCGGGCAGCACTTCGGCCCGAGCGTTCCTTAGGAGACCCTCTTTGTAGAGAAGCTCGAGAGTCCGGGACTGGAATGCCGCCTTTACGCCGCCGCCTGGAAGGACCAGAGCGAGCCGGGGGCGGTCCGAGAAGCGCTGGTGGATACCGACGAGCTCGACCACTTCCCTGGGCGTGAAGGCGAAGGTGCGTGTACCGAGAAGCGGCTCCGGGAACCCCAAGGAGCGGAACACGGCGGGGTGGACAGGATCCCCCGGCGTCCTGCGTATCGCCGCCTCCGCGAGGAGCGCCTCGATCTCTGCGGGCAGCTGGCTCACCGGAGCCGAGAGCTCATCCACCCGAAAGATCGCCTCGGCCTGCTTCCGCCGAACCACCAGGTGGTCCCTGAACGTGGCTTCGGCCAAGGTCGTGAGCCCAAGGGCAGAGCCGGAGCCAGGATCCGGCCCGACCGCTACCTCACGACCGAACCGCAATTCCACGAGAGGCTCAGCAGCGGCGGCAGCTTGCCAGCGCAGGGTGCAGGAGTCCGCGGCCTGCCCGGAGGACTCTCCAGGGGTCTCCGAGCCATCGATCCGATACTCCTCCAGCTGGAAGCACGCGTGGTCGAAGACGCGCCGCCAGAAGCAAGCCTCGGCGGCGGCTCGCAGTACTTCGCCGCCGTGCCCGCGCAGCGGCTCGATACCCACTGACTGCTCGGCGAGCCAGCGTCGGGTCTCGGCCACCGGCTGGACGAACCCGGCGGTTGAGAGGTGCGAGAGGAAGGTGAGGCGAACGCGGGGATCCGCGGTCGAGTCCAGCTCCGGGCAGCGGTCCTCGCCCCGGTGGTGAACCTCCAGGAGGGAGGCGGGGGCGTCCTCCAGGCCGCTCCAGAGCCAGGTCCGCAGAGAGTGGAGCTCGGCAGCCGGAGAGGTCGGCTCGCGAGCCGACCCGGCCCTCGCCTTGCCCTGGACCGTCCGCGCTTCGAGGGTCGGCTGCCACCAGGGCAGGATTACCTCCGCTAGATCCTGCGGCGGGTCCAGATCCGAGAAGTCGAGACTCGCGGAGTCGATCTCCAGGAGCTCCACCTCCCCGCGCTCTAGGAGGTGGAGGGAGACGTCCGAGATCACCGCCACATCCACGCTCCCCTCCTCCAGCCACTGCAGGACATGGTAATCGCTGGCCACGGCCAAGTTCACCTGGAGGGAGCGGCTCTTCTCACAGGGGCTTTGCTGCCGGTAGAGGGCCGTGAAAAGGCCTTTGGCGAGCTCCTCGACCTGGGGGAGCTGGAAACGCCCGGTCGGGGCGACGGCGGCATTGAGGACGAACGGTAGCTCTCCCTGGCAGCTCGGGCCGGCTTCGGGCGCCGAAGCCACCGCGGGAAGGGCTCCCGGCCACACCAGGAGGATCAAGGTCAGCAGGGCTTGTGCACGTGTCATCACTCACCTCCGCGCCGTATCCGATGGCTTCTCTTCAGCAAGTGACGGACCGAAGACGATCCACTCCCCGACCAGCGGCATCGTCCAGCCCGGCGCCGTCGGGCCGCAGGTGGCGGCGGCCGTCGCGGGCGGGGCCGTCCCGAGCGCCGGCAGAGCCCCCTCGACCCGTCGGAGGAAGGCCTCCGCCCGGCGCCGGGTGAGCAGGGAGACGAAGCCGCGCCGCTGCTCCCAGGGGCGGAAGAAGTCGTCGTAGTGCGTGACCAGCACGTGGCGCGGCCGGATCGCCTCGACCAGGCCCGCCGGGTAGGGCCGCACCAGGTGCGCCGAGGCCATGCACACGACCGCGAGGTCGTAGGGACGGTCGAGCAGCTCGCGGGGAGGGATCCCGTCCGGCGCGGCGCTCGCCGAGTCCTGGTAGTGGATCCGGTAGCGGACCGCCGCCTCGTCCTCGGCCCCGTCAGCGGCCGGATCGAGGAGGTCGATGACCAGTGCGAAGGGCTGACCGGCGCCGAGGTCGCCGTAGCGGCGCTCGTTCCAGGGCGTCGAGCCGGGCTCCGTCGTGTGCTTCCAGAGGGTCACGCCGTCGAAGTGCGGCGCGTGGCTCGAGGGGAGCGCGCGGAGCCGGAACGGCAGCGGCCGGCCCTCCGCGTCCTCGAGGTAC
>DATKCC010000023.1:0-3973 GCA_035513375.1 Thermoanaerobaculia bacterium
ACACTTTTCGTCCACTTGTGACCCGCCTAGGGATAGGGGTTTGCTGTGGGGCCTGCCGGCGAGTCAGGCGGTTGCCGGTGACCAGAAGCCTTCGATTTCGCGCCGAAGCTAGCCCGAGCGGTGCCTCATCGGGTCGAGATCGAGGCCATGAGTCCCGATCAGGACCTGGCGCGCGGCCGGACCCTGCATCGGTCCTCGGCCCAACGGCTTCCTCTGGACCAACCTGGTGCGGTTCACCACCTCCCGGGTGGAGGTCGAGATCGAGCAGATCGCCACCGCTCAGAAGCAGAGCTACGTTCTCGGGGAGGTACCTCGTCAAAGCGACCAGCTCCCCGGGCGGGTGGACAAGGAGGCGTTCTCACCCTGATCGGGGAGCTCTTTCCTCGGCAACCTCGATCGCTGACGGCGGCGCGGCTGGGAGCGCGGTGTCAGCCGGCCACGGCGCCGATCGCCTCCCGGACCCGCTCGGGGGTCATGGGCAGGCGGTGGAGGCGGGCGCCGGTGGCGTCGAAGACGGCGTTGGCGACGACCGCTCCCAAGGGGACGATGGCCGGCTCGCCGCCGCCCTGGGGCGCCAGCTCGTGGTTCTCGACCAGCACGGTCCGGATCTCGGGCAGCCAGGAGAAGCGGGCCAGGTCGTAGGTGCCGAAGTTCTTGTCCAGGATCTTGCCGCCCCGGAAGCGGAGCTCCTCGCTCAAAACGTAGCCCAGACCCATGGTGAGGCAGCCCTCCATCTGCAGGGTCGCTCCCTCGGGGCTGACCACGATCCCCATGTCCTGGGCGCAGGCGATCCGCTCCACCCGGACCGCGCCGCGCTCGGCGTCCACCGCCACCTCCGCCATCAGGGCCACGTAGGTGCCGGCGTCGATGGCGCAGGCGACGCCGCGGCCCCGCCCCGTGCCCCGGCCGGACCGGCCGCCGGGCGCGGCTGCCGCCTGCCAGCCGAAGGTCTCGGCCACCGTCTCGAGGACCCGGCGCATGCGCGGGTCCGAGAGGTTGCGGAGCCGGAAGTCGAGGGGGTCGAGGCCCGCTGCGGCCGCCATCGAGTCTACCTGGGACTCGATAGCGAAGGCGTTCATGTTGGCCCCGGGCGCCCGCCAGGGGCCGACGCCGAAAAGGTGGGCCTCGCTGCCGGCGCCGCGCCAGCTCCCGAACACCCGCACCCGGGCGTTCGGTACGTCGTAGTAGAGGTCGGCTCCCCGGTCGCCGGCGAAGTAGACCTCGTAGTCCCAGAGGGTGATCCGGCCATCGGAGTCCACCGCCGAAGCGAGTTTCACCAGGCAGGCGGGATCGAAGGTGTCGTAGAAGAACTCCTCGGCGCGGCTCCAGGCCACCTGCACCGGCCGGCCCGCGGCCTGGGCCAGGCGCGCCGCCTCGATCGCCTGGCGGCCCGCGCTCTTGCCGCCGAAGCCGCCGCCCAAGTACGGGGTGACGACGCGCACCTTCTCGGGCCGGAAACCCAGGGCCTCGGCGATTCGGTCGCGGGTCGGGAACGGGGTCTGGGTGGAGGCCCAGACCGTCGCCTTGCCGTCCTCGACCCGCGCCAGGGCGGCGTGGGGCTCCATGGGGGCGTGGGCCACGTACCCCTTGCGGTAGGCGGTCTCGAAGACCCGAGAGGCGGCCTCCCGCGCGGCCCGCCGATCCCCCCGGTCGTCCTTGACTTCCGGCTCCGGGGCCGAGCCGAGGAGGTGGTCGAAGACCGTCTCGTCGTCGAACGGGGGCGCGGGCTCCCGCCACTCGGCCCGGACGGCTCGCAGGGCCCTCTCGGCGGTCTCGGGATCGGCGTGGAGGACGGCCACCAGGTCGTCGAGCCGGACCACCGTCGCGCCCGGGACCGCCGCGGCGGGGGAGGGGTCCACGGCGCCGAGCGTCGCCCCGTGGGAGGGCGGCCGGAGCACCGACGCGTAGAGCATCCCCGGGAGCCGCACGTCGGCGGCGTACTCGGCGGCGCCGGTGACCTTCGCCGGAGAGTCCATCCGCTCCGGCGAGCGGCCCATGACCTGGAAGTCCGCCACCGAGCGCAGGACGGCCTCCTCGTCCACCAGCCGGGAGATCGCCTTGCCGCGTGCGAGCTCGCCGAAGGTGACGCGGCGGTCCGGCTCGCCGGCGACGGAGACCACGCCGTCCGCCACCACCAGGCGCTCCTTCGCCACCCCCAGCTCCTTGGCCGCCAAGCGCACCAGGACCGCGCGCGCCTCGGCGGCCGCCGCGCGCAGGGCCGGCCCGAACATGCGGGTGGTGAGGGACCCGAACGTCCCCATGTCCCAGGGGCAGCGGTCGGTGTCGCCGAGGACCATCTCGATGGCGTCGAGCGCCACCCCCAGCTCCTCGGCCGCCATCTGGGCCTGCGAGGTCATGACCCCCTGGCCCATCTCGATCTTTCCCGAGAAAATGGTCACCCGCCCGTCCTCGCCGATCCGCAGGTAGGCGTTCAGGTCGTCCGGGTAGATCGGGCGGCGGCGGTCCTGGGAGAGGAGAGCCGCGGGACGGGCGGTGACCAGGACGACGATCCCGCCACCCACCATCTTGAGGAAGGCGCGGCGGTCGATCCCGCGGGTGGTGGGGCTCACGGCTCACCTCCCGCCGGCTCCGCCATGGCGCCGGCCGCGTCCTCGATAGCGAGGACGATTCGCCGGTGGGCGCCGCAGCGGCAGAGGTTCCCCTCCATGGCGGCGAGGATCGCCTGCCGCGTGGGCCGCGGCTCGGCACGGAGGAGGGCGTAGGCGTGAAGGATCATCCCCGGCGTGCAGTAGCCGCACTGCAAGCCCCCGTGCTCGACGAAGGCCCGCTGCAAGGGATGGAGCTCGCCGCCTTCGGCCAGGCCCTCGATGGTCACGACCTCCTTGCCGTCGACGCTCGCGATGGAGGTCACGCACGAACGGACCGCCTCGCCGTCGACCACGACCGTGCAGGAGCCGCACAGGCCGGCGCCGCAGCCGTACTTGGCGCCGGTCAGCTCCAGGTCGGTCCGGAGGACCCAGAGGAGCGTCCGCCCGCCGTCGGTCTCGAGGGTGGTGGGTCGGCCGTTGAGCCGAAACCTGATGGGCTTCGCCATGCGCTGCTCCCTTCGCTGCGGCAGGGGGAGGGAAGGCTCCCCGGGATCGTATCAGGTGGTGGTGGAAGCTCTCGACTAGCTCTCGGCGCCGACCCGGGGCAACGCAGCAAACGCGTTGGGGTGATAGCCTCCTCGGCGCCAACGCCAGGTCAACGGAGGGCCCCGTGAACCCCAGTCTCTCCTGTCTCCGCCGCCTTCCCGGCATGGGACGCGTGCTCCGAGCCCTGGGAATCGGCGGCGTTCCGGCGGCCGGCTACTTCGGCGCCGGCTGGTCGCTCGGCACGCTGCTGCTGCTCTACTGGCTCGAGACCATCCTGGTGACCCTGGTGGTGGCCGTCCTCATCCTCCGCCACCGTCACGCGACCAGGACGGCCGGCCACTTCTCGCGAATCAAGTCGTCCAGTGAGAGGTACTGTGTGCCCGGTTGCCGCGTCCTCGGCCGCGCCCCCGCCGTGGCCATCAGCTCACGCACGCTCTCCCATCCAGCCTGGCACAAGCCTCTCAGCAGCTCACGGTGGTGGAGGATAACTGGCTTGCCGTCAACCAGCTCACCGTCTGCGTGGGGCCACCACACCCGGCGCCCCGGCGTGGTGCTCTACGTCAACGGCCTGCACCCGGGCTGCAACGGCAGCGCCGGCGGCGGCATCGAGGGGATGCGCCAGCGGCTGGCTGCGGTGGGCAGCCGCCTCGAGATCGCCGCCGAGGCCGGGACGCGCGTGCGAGCCTGGCTCTCGAGCGGCGCGGCCGCCTCGCGGACGGCCGGGTCGCGTGGTGGAGCGCGCCGGGCGGAGGCTGATTCCGGGCTCCGCATCCGTCGCGTCGACGACGACGCCGGCCGGTAGGACCGACAGAGGAGGCATGGCAGTATACTCTTGTCATATACTCCACTGGTGCGGAGAGGTCGGGGTCCGTTCGCCG
>DATKCC010000024.1:0-4314 GCA_035513375.1 Thermoanaerobaculia bacterium
GACAGGAGCTCGACCAGGCGCGGGAGGCCGATCACCCCGGCGCCGACCAGCCGGTCGAGGCAGAGGGAGACCGTGGTCTCGAGGCCCAGGATACCGAAGGGGGCGAGGCTGAACTCGACGTCCTTCTCGTCCGGGTGGTGCGGCGCGTGGTCCGAGGCGATGGCATCGACCGTGCCGTCGGCGAGGCCCGCGAGGAGCGCCTCCCGGTCGGCCGCGCTCCGCAGCGGCGGCTTCATCTTGTAGTCGGTCGAGAAGCCCGAGTCGGCGACCCCGCGGTCGGTCAGCAGCAGGTGGTGAGGGGTGACCTCGCAGGTCACGGCGACCCCCCGGGTCTTGGCCGCCCGCACGAGCTCCAGCGTGCGGCGGGTCGAAACGTGCTGGACGTGGTAGCGGCCGCCGGTGTCGGCGGCGAGCATCAGGTCGCGGGCGACGACCAGGTCTTCGGCTGCCCCCGGGATGCCGGGCAGGCCGAGCCGCGTCGACCACTCCCCCTCGTGCATCACCCCGTCGCCGGTCAACGCCAGATCCTCGGCGTGCTGGAGCAGCGGGATCCGAAAGTGCTGGGCGTAGAGCAGGGCGCGGCGCAGGAGCTCCGGGTGGGCCACGGGCACCCCGTCGTCCGAGATCGCGACCGCCCCGGCCGCCACCATCTCCCCCACTTCGGCGAGCTCTTCGCCGCGGAGCCCCTTGCTCACAGCTCCCACCGGGTAGACCCTGGCGTAGCCGGCGCGCGCGGCCTGGGAGAGGATGAGCTCGGTGACTGAGGCGTGGTCGTTGGGAGGCAGCGTGTTGGCCATGCAGGCGACCGCCGTGAAGCCGCCGGCGGCCGCGGCCAGGGTGCCGGTCCGGACCGTCTCCTTGTGCTCCTGGCCGGGCTCGCGGAGGTGGACGTGGATGTCGATCAGCCCCGGGCAGACCACCCGGCCCGAGGCGTCGACCACCTCGGCGCCTCGGGGAGCCTTCAGCCCCTCGCCCAGGCGCGCCACCCGGCCGTCCTCGAGCAGGACGTCGAGCGCGCCGTCGAGCTCCTGGGCGGGGTCGACCACCCGGCCCCCCCTGACCAGGAGCGGGCGCGGCGCCGCCCTCCCTCCCCCCCCGCTCACGACGCCTCCCCGGGCCGGACCCCCGACAGCAGATAGAGCACCGCCATCCGCACGGCGACCCCGTTCGCCACCTGCTCGAGGATCACCGAGTACGGGCCGTCTGCCACCTCGCTCGAGATCTCGACCCCGCGGTTCATCGGCCCCGGGTGCATCACGATCACGTCCTCCTTCGCGCGCCGGATGCGTTCGGTCGTCAGGCCGAACAGATTGAAGTACTCCCGCGTCGACGGTAAGGCCATTCGGCCCTGGCGCTCGAGTTGGATGCGGAGCATCATGACCACGTCCTTGCCCTCGAGCGCCTCGTCGAGGGTGTGGGCGACGGCGACCCCCAGCGACTCCATGGCCGGCGGCATCAACGTCCGCGGCCCAGCCACCGTGACCCGGGCCCCGAGCTTGGTCAGCAGGTGGACGTTCGACCGCACCACCCGGCTGTGCTCGATGTCGCCGACGATCGCCACTTCGAGGCCGTCGATCCGGCCCTTGTGCTGGCGGATGGTGAGAGCGTCGAGCAACGCCTGGGTCGGGTGCTCGTGGGCGCCGTCGCCGGCGTTGATCACCCCGGCCGCGAGGCGCCGGGCGAGCATGTGGGGCGCTCCCGGGTAGGCGTGGCGGATGACGATCAGGTCCGGCGCCATCGCCTGGAGGTTGAGCGCCGTGTCGATCAGGCTCTCGCCCTTCGACAGCGAGGAGGAGGAGGCCGAGAAGTTCAATCCGTCGGCCGAAAGGCGCTTCTCTGCGATCTCGAAGCTCGAGCGCGTCCGGGTCGAGGTCTCGAAGAACAGGTTGACCACCGTCTTGCCGCGAAGCGTCGGCACCTTCTTGATCGGCCGCGCGGCAACCTCGCGGAAGGACTCGGCGGTGTCGAGGATGGCACGGATCTCCTCGGCCGAGAGCTCGGCGATCCCGAGCAGGTCCTTGCGCGACCAGCGGAAACCCTCGCCGGTGCGGGCGGCCTCGGCCATCAGGGCTCCCCCCGCCGCTCGAGGATCCGGACGTCGTCCGCGCCGTCGGTCTCGGTGAAGCGAACCTCGACGTGCTCGTCCGCCGAGCTCGGCACCTTCAGCCCCACGTAGTCGGCCTGGATCGGGAGCTCCCGGCCGTCGCGATCGACCACCACCGCCAGGCGGACCGCCCGCGGCCGGCCGTAGTCGATCAGGGCGTCGAGCGCCGAGCGGATGGTACGGCCGGTGAACAGGACGTCGTCCGCGAGAACCACCACCCGGCCGTCGAGCGGCTCCGGGAGACGGCTCTCCCGAACGATCGGCTGGGGCGCGATGGTCGAGAGGTCGTCGCGGTAGAGCGTGATGTCGAGGACGCCCACCGGCACCCGGACGCCCTCCATGGCCTCGATCTCGGCCGCTAGGCGCTCGGCGAACGGCACCCCGCGAGTGCGGATGCCGATCAGCATCAGGTCACCGCTGCTGCCGCCATCGCGCTCCAAGACCTCGCCGGCAATGCGGCGGATCAATCGCCGAAGCTGCTTTTTGTCGAGGATCGTCTTCTTGGGCTGGAAGTTCGGAGGCAAGGCGAGCTCCGGCGGAGGGCCGCGCGGCATGGTACGTCCGGCTCCCGGCCTTGTCAATCGCGCCCGGCGTGCTGCTGGACTGGGGCGCCCCGGTCCTCTAACATCCCCCCGACCCCCGGATACCCGATGGCCGACGCCGCTCCCTCCCCCAGCCCGCGCCGCCGCCAGGTCCTCTTCCTGGTCGCCTTCGGCATCCTGCTCGCCGGCTCCTTCACCCTGCTCTCCCTCAACTGGGTCAACGACCACGCCGTCGAGCCCTTCACTGCCGGTGTCGCCCGGGCGAGCGGCGCTGCCCTCCGGCTCCTCGGCCAGGACGTCACCCTCGAGGGCACGACCCTACGGAGCCCCCGCTTCGCGGTCAACATCGCCAACGGCTGCAACGGCATCGAGACCATGTTGATCTTCATGGCCGCGGTCCTCGCCTTCCCGGCGAGCTGGCGCTCCCGGGCGGCCGGTCTCGCGCTCGGTCTGATCGCGATCCAGGGCATCAACCTCGTCCGGGTGGTGGCGCTCTACCTGACCGGCGCCTACCTCCCCTCCTTCTTCGACACATCCCACACCGTCGTCTGGCAGACCCTGGTGATCCTCTCGGGTGTCCTGCTGTGGCTCCTGTGGGCCAGTCGGTTCGCCCTCCCGGCGCGGGCGTGAAGCGCAAGACCGAAGCTGCCGGCCGGCGCGCGGCGGAGGGCGCTTCCGGCCGCCGCTGGGCCTACCGGCTGGTGCGGAACACCGTCCTGTGGCTGATCCCGGCGGCCGCCCTCTGGGCCCTGCTCACGCCGAGCTACAACCGGTTCCTCCAGGTCGCCGGCCAGAACCTGGTGCGGATCACCGAGAGCCCGGACGCCACCCGCCTCCTCCCCCGGGACGACCATTACGCCGCGATCGCGCGCCTCGACCTGCCGCCGAGCCGCGAGGTCGTGGGCTCGCTCCGGGTGACCGACCTCCACTTCCCGGTCATCCTGCTCGCCGCCCTGTTCCTCGGGGTACCGGACACGCCCTGGCGGAAGGTCCTCGCCCACCTGGGGCTCGCCCTGGTGGTGATGGCCGTCTTTCACGTGGTCCTGGTGCTCTTCTGGGTGAAGTTCACCTACGCCACCCAGCTCGGCGCCTGGAGCCTCGAACGTTACGGCGCCTTCGCCCGGAACTTCTGGGGCCTGGGCAAGCACCTCCTCGACCTGCCGGTCAAGCTCGCTCTACCCTTCCTCCTCTGGGCCTGGTTCTACCTCGACCGGCTGCTGCCGGCGCGCGTCGAGAGCTGAGCCGGCCCAGGCTTCCCGGGGAGGCTGCGGCCTACGAGATGTTGGGGGCCGAGAAGGGCGAGCCACCAGATCTCGTGGCGGGACGGGTTGCCGGCGCCCGGGGCACTTTGCTATCCTCGCCTCCTCGGGCCGCCCGTCACCGCCCGGCGCCTCTCGCCCCGTCGTCGCCATGTTGAAGCTCAAGCGCCTCGAGCTCTCCGGATTCAAGTCGTTCGTCGACCCGGTGACGCTCCACTTCGCCGGCGGCATCACCGCCATCGTCGGGCCCAACGGCTGCGGCAAGTCAAACCTCTCCGACGCCATCACCTGGGTCCTCGGCGAGCAGAGCGCCAAGAGCCTTCGCGGCGACACCATGGAGGACGTGATCTTCAACGGCTCGGCGGAGCGCAAGCCGCTGGGGATGGGCGAGGCCGTCCTGGTGCTCGAG
>DATKCC010000025.1:0-9948 GCA_035513375.1 Thermoanaerobaculia bacterium
GGGTCGCAGGTGATCAACCTGAGCCTTACCGGGCCGCGGGACCCGCTGCTCGCCCGGCTGGTCGCCGGCGCCCTCGCGCGGGACATCCCGGTGGTGGCAGCCGCCGGCGGCGGGCAGGACCTGGGCTTCCCCGCCTCCGAGGCGGGTGTGCTGGCGGTCGGTTCCGCGCCTACCGACTCGCTGCGCGGCGCCGCCGGCGTGCCGCTCACCGCGCCCGGCGTCGACATCCTGACCACGGTGCCCGGTGCAGCCTACGATTTCCTCTCCGGGAGCTCCCTCGCCGCTGCCCACGTCACCGGCCTCATCGCCCTGCTTCTCGAGCGCGACCCTGGCCTCTCGCCCGCCGAGCTAGCGACGCTGATCGGGCGCACCGCCCGCCCCTCGAACCCCCACGGCGCGCGGGTTGTCGACGCCTGCGCCGCCCTCGCCGACCTCCTCGAGAAACCGGCCGGGGAGCTCTGCGCGAGCGAGTGAGCCCCGGTCGCTCTGAAACTTCCGTCCGCGCCGTCCGTTCATGAGCCTGCCCCCTCGGGCGATCGTCGGCCGGAGCTCGCACGGTTGACGGAAGGCGGCCGGTCTGGTAATCGTCCCCAGTCCGGAGGAGAGCTGATGACGAGACTCGTGAGAAGAAACCTCTACATCCTCGGTCTGGCGGTGGGCTTGCCGCTGGTTTCGGGCCTGGTTCTGAAAGAGCGCCTCCTGGCCGCGCCGCCGCCGCCCCCGGGGCCGCTCGGGGTCCACGCCCTGACCGGGGCTCGGATCGTCGCCGCGCCGGGGAGGGTGATCGAATCCGGCACGGTGGTGATTCGCGACGGCATCCTGGAGGCCGTCGGCGCCGGCATCGAGCCGCCCGCCGACGCCCGCGTCTGGGAGCTCGAAGGGCTCACCGTCTACCCGGGGCTGATCGATCCCTACACCGTTCGACCCTGGCCGGCCGCGGGCAAGGCCGCGGGTGGCGAGGACGACAACCCGGCCGACCGGGCGCCGGACCCGGGGGCGGGCCACCCGAACCCCGCGGTCCGACCCGAGCGGGAGATGGCCGGCTGGGGCGCCGATTCGGCGGCCGCCGGGCGGCTGCGCGAGGCGGGCTATACGACCGTCGCAGTGGCGCCCCGTGAGGGGCTCCTCCGGGGGTCGAGCGCAGTCGTCAACCTGGGCGGCGGACCGGTACGCGACGAGCTCCTGGTGGCGCGGCTCGCACAGAACGTCACCCTCGGCGCCACCGCGCCCGAGGGCTATCCCCAGAGCCTGATGGGCTCCGTCGCCCTGGCCCGGGAGAGCTTCGACCAGGCCCGCTGGTACGCCCAGGCGAGTGAAGCCTACCGGCGCGACCCGGCCCAGCGCCGCCCTCCCCACGACGCCTCCCTCGAAGCGCTCGGGGCCGCCGCCGCCGGCCGGGAGCCGGTGGTGTTCGAGACCGAGGATCTCCTCGGCACCCTGCGCGCCGGCCGGCTCGCCGCCGAGCTCGGTCTCGACGCCTGGTTGGTCGGCAGCGGCGAGGAGTACCAGCGTCTGGAACAGGTGGCCGCTCTCGACCGCCCGCTGGTCCTGCCGGTCGCTTTTCCGGAGCCGCCCGAGGCCGCGGGCGACGAGCTCTCGGTCGAGCTCGAGGCCCTGCGCCACTGGAAGCGCGCGCCGGGCAACCCGGCGGCCCTGGCGGCGGCCGGCGTCGCCTTCGCCGTCACCGCCCTGCGCCTCGATCAGCCCAAGGAGCTCCACGGCCGCCTCGCCCTGGCGATCGCCGAAGGCCTCGCGCCCGAGACCGCCCTCGCCGCGGTCACCACCGAGCCGGCCCGGCTGCTGGGGCTCGCCGACCGCCTCGGGACCCTCGAGCCGGGCAAGATCGCCAACCTGGTGGTGGTCGAGGGCGAGCTGTTCACCGCGGAGACCGCCGTGCGCGAGGTCTGGATCGATGGCCAGCGTTTCGAGATCAAGGAGCGCAAGCCCCCGGAAGTCGAGCCCGCCGGCGAGTGGGATCTCCGGATCGAAGTCGGAGGCGAAACGCACAGTGCCCAGCTCGCGCTCGCCGGCAAGGTCCCCGACCTGACGGGGACTCTCGAGTTCCAGGGCAGCTCGGTCGTGCTCCAGAGCGTCGACGTGTCGGGCAAGTCGGTGGAGGTCGCCTTCGACGGCGCAGGCTTCGGCATGCCCGGCGCCTTCACCATGACCCTCGAGATCGAGGGGGACAGCGCCCGGGGCTCGGGCACCGGTCCGCCGGGGCCGTTCAGCGTCAAAGGCACCCGGGTCTCGAGCCCCCCAACGACCCCCGAGGAGGTCAGGCCATGACCAGGGACTCTCTCGTCGCCCTCGCCGCCTGCTTCGCCCTGGGAGCGGCGCCGTCCGCCACCGCCCAGGGCGACCCGGTGGCCGATCCCGCCGTCGACCCGAAGGTCGACGCCGTCGCGTGGGCTAGCCCGATCCCGGACCAGCCCGCTGCCGTCCTGGTCCGCGGCGCCACGATCTGGACCTCCGGCCCCCAGGGCCGTCTGGAGCAGGCCGACCTGCTGGTGCGCAGCGGCAAGATCGCGGCCGTCGGCCCCGACCTCGCGGCGCCGCCCGGCGCGGTGGTGATCGACGCCGCCGGCAAGCACGTCACCGCCGGATTGATCGACGCCCACTCCCACATCGCGGTCGACGGCAGCGTCAACGAAGGTACCGACATCGTCACCGCCGAGGTCCGCATCGCCGACGTCCTGGACTCTGGCGACGCCGACATCTACCGCGAGCTCGCGGGCGGCCTGACCGCCGCCAACGTGCTCCACGGCTCGGCCAATGCCATCGGCGGACAGAACGCCGTGATCAAGCTGCGCTGGGGTGCCCCGCCAGAGGACCTCCTGTTCGAGGGCGCCCGGCCGGGGGTCAAGTTCGCTCTCGGTGAAAACCCGAAGCAGAGCAACTGGCAGGTGCAGGACCGGCGCTATCCGCAGACCCGGATGGGCGTCGAGCAGGCGATCGTCGACCACTTCGAGGACGCCTACGCCTACCGCCGGAACCGGCAGCAGGCCGCTTCGCCGGGCTCCTCGGCGATCCCGCCCCGCCCGAGCCTCAGGCTCGAAGCGCTGCTCGAGATCCTGGACGGCGACCGGCGCGTCCATTCCCACGCCTATCGGGCCGACGAGATGCTGATGCTCCTGGGGCTCTCGGAGCGCTACGGGTTCACCATCGATGCCTTCCAGCACGCCCTCGAGGCGTACAAGATCGCCGACGAGCTGGCCGCCCGGGGCGTGGGCGCCTCCACCTTCTCCGACTGGTGGGCCTACAAGTTCGAGGTGGTCGACGCCATCCCCCACAACGGCGCCATCCTGCTCGAGCGCGGGGTCGTCACCTCCTTCAACTCCGACTCGGGCGAGCTCGCCCGCCGGCTCAACACCGAGGCCGCCAAGGCGGTCCGCTACGGCGGCGTAGAGGAAGAGGAAGCGCTCAAGCTGGTCACCCTCAACCCTGCCATCCAGCTCGGCGTGGGCGACCGCGCGGGCTCGCTCGAGCCGGGCAAGGACGCCGACTTCGTGATCTGGAACGGCCACCCGCTCTCGACCTACTCCCTCGCCGAGCAGACCTGGATCGACGGTCGCAGATACTTCGATCGCGAAGCCGACCTGGCGCGGCGCTCGGAGCTCGCTGCCGAGCGTGAGGCCTTGCTGGCCGAGGCGGCAGGCGAGGCCGAGGAAGACCCGCAGGGCCCGAAGGAGTCGGACGACCCACAGGATCCGGACGCCCCGGACGAATCGCAGGATCCGGCGCCGGACCCGCCACCCTCTCCCGCGCCGACGGAGGTGACGCCATGACCCGTACCCGAGCCTTCACGGCCCCCGGCCGCCCGTTCGTCGCCCCGGCGCTCGCCGGCGCCGTCGCCGTGCTGTCGTTTGCGGGGCTCGCCGCTCCGCCCGCGGCCCGGGCCGAGACCCTGGCCTTCGTCGGCGGCACCGTCCACCCGGTGAGCGGCCCGCCGCTCGCCGGAGCCACTCTCCTCGTCGAGGGCGAGCGGATCGCCGCCGTCGGCTCCGGGGTGGTGGTGCCGGAAGGCGCGCGGGTGATCGACGTCGCCGGCAAGCACCTCTACCCAGGCTTCCTCCATCCCCAGACCGACCTCGGGCTGGTCGAGGTCTCGAGCGTCCGCGGCACCGTCGACACGACCGAGATCGGCCAGGTGAACCCGAACCTGCGGGCCGAGGTGGCGTTCAACGCCGACTCCTTCCGCCTGCCTCCGGCGGCCGCCGGGGGCGTGGTCGCCGCTCACGTGGTGCCCCGGGGCGGCGTCCTCTCGGGGACCTCCGCGGTGATGCGGCTCCAGGGCTGGAACTGGCGCGACATGACGATCGCCGCGCCGGTCGGCATGCACCTGTGGTGGCCGCGAGCGAGCCGCGCCGGGTGGTGGGACCGGACGACCCCCGAGGAGCTCGAAAAACGCCGCAAGGAGGAGCTCGAGGTCCTGGACGAGACCCTGGAGCGGGCTCGCGCCTACGGCCGGGCGCTGGCCGCGGCAGCCGCCCAGCCGGCGCGAGGGCCCGCGCCCGACCCGCGGCTCGACGCCCTCCAGCCGGTCCTCGCAGGCGAGGTGCCGCTGTTCGTTCATGCCGACACCCTGCCCCAGATCGAGGCCGCCCTCGACTGGTTGGCGGAGAAGGGCTTCGAGCGCGCTGTCCTGGTGGCCGGCTACGACGTGGCGCGGGCGGCCGAGCGCGTGGCCGCGGCGGGCGTGCCGGTCATCCTGGACACCGTCCACCGAGTGCCGAGCCGGGCTTGGGAGCCCTACGACTCGGCGTACACCGCTGCCGCCCGGCTCCACGAGGCGGGCGTGCGCTTCGCGATCGCCGCCGGCGGCGCCGGGGCCGACAGCGAGAACGCCCGCAATCTCCCGTTCGAGGCGGCGACCGCCGCGGCCTTCGGGCTCCCGCGCGAGATCGCCCTCGAGGCGATCACCCTGCGCTCGGCGGAGATCCTCGGTGTCGGCGACCGGCTGGGCTCGCTCGAGCCCGGCAAGGAAGCGAGCTTCTTCGTCGCCGACGGCGACCCGCTCGAGATTCGCACGGCGATCGAGAGCGTGTGGATCGCCGGCCGGGAGGTGGACCGGAGCGAGGATCGGCAGTGGCGTCTGTATCGCAGGTACGCGGAACGGCCGCTGCCGGCGGCCGAGGGCGAGTAGCTCAAACGAGGGCGAGTTTCCATCGCGGGGGTTTCCTGTTACACTCCCCACGAGGACGAACCCTGGTGCTGCTCTCCGCCCGCAAGATGCTGATCATCCACTTCCTGATGCGGTTGCCGGACTTCGTGCGCCCTGTCGTCTACGCAGCCGACCGGTTCGTCGAGCGCTTCGTCGCCCGGCGGTTCGCCGGTCTGCTCCCCTCTCTGGCGCTGGCCAAACGCGCCATCCCGCCGCGGCGCCTCACTCCGCGCAGCCGTGGCCGCATGCCCGAGCGGCTCCCCCGGTCTCAGATCCTAGAGGGCTGAGAGCCCTCGCCCCCCGGCGTCCGCCCCATCCGGAAGGAGTCCGTCCGGCGTGGACGGGCCTCCAGCTTTATCCTGAGATCGAGCAGTACCGCGAGCCGAGCAATGACCCTACCCTCCCCGACGACGGCGGGCCCGAGCCGTCCGGCGACCGAGTTCGCCGAGGCGCTGGCCACGCTGCGCACGCCCCTGCACACCGAGCTCGACTTCTTCCTGCGCGCCCGACGCCAGAGCATGGCAGCGGTCTCCCCCGAGTCCGCCGAGCTGGTCGACGAAGTGGCCCGATTGATCGCCGGCGGCGGCAAACGCCTCCGCCCCGCGCTCGTCGTCTTCGCCTACCGCGCCTGCGGCGGGCGCTCGGAGGCGGCGGCGCTACGGCTGGGTCTCGCCACCGAGCTGCTCCATACCTACCTGTTGATCCACGACGACATCATGGACCGGGCCGACCTCCGACGGGGCCGCGCGACCACCCACGCCGCCTTCGCGGAGCTCCACCGCGCCCAGCAGGGCCGGGGGGATGCCGCCCACTTCGGCCGGGCGATAGCGATCCTCGCCGGTGACCTGGCCCACACCTGGTCGGTCGAGCTCTCCCGGCCCCACCCCGAGGCCGAGGGCGACCCGGTGGCCGTGGCCCGAGCCTTCGACGCCATGTGCGAGGAGGTGATCGGCGGCCAGTACCTGGAAATGCTCCTGCCCCGGCGGGAGACGCCGACCGCCGAGGAGCTGTCCCGGGTGCTCCGGCTCAAGTCCGGCCGGTACACCGTAGAGCGCCCGGTCGAGCTCGGCGCCCTCCTCGCCGGCGCTCCGGCTCCGGTCGTCGAAGGCCTTCGAGCATGGGGCGAGGCGGCGGGCGAGGCCTTCCAGCTCCAGGACGACGTGCTCGGCACTTTCGGCGAGGCCGCGGCCGTCGGCAAGCCCGTGGCATCGGACCTGGCCGAGGGCAAGCTCACCTTCCTGGTTCACCACGCCCTGGCCGGCGCCTCGCCCGAGGATCGGGAGTGGCTCCGGGCTGCCCTCGGCCGAGGGCGGATCGAAGCCGCCGAGATCGAGCGGGCGCGGCGGGTCCTCCGCGACTCGGGGGCCCTCGCCGCCGTCCTCGACATGATCGAGGAGCGGCTCGAGCGCGCCCGGCGCGCCCTCGCGGCGCTGCCGCTGCCGGCTGCTGCCCTCGAACCGCTAGCAGCTTTCCTCGACTACCTCCGGGAGCGTGATCGATGAACGCCGCCGAGTCCGCTGCCCGCCTCGCCGCGCCGGAGCGGGACCGCAAGGCCGAGCACATCCACCTGGCCCTCGACGAGCGCACCCAGGCCGACCGCACCTATTTCGACGACTGGGGGTTCGACCACCGGGCCCTGCCCGAGCTCGATCTCGCCGGGATCGACACCTCGGTGGAGTTCCTCGGCAAGCGGCTGGCGGCGCCGCTCCTGCTCTCGTGCATGACCGGCGGCACCGGTGAGGCGAGCCGGATCAACGCCCACCTCGCCGCGGCCGCCGAGCTCCGCGAGGTGGCGGTCGGCGTGGGCTCCCAGCGCAAGGCGCTCGAGGACCCGGCGCAGGCGAGCTCGTTCCAGGTGCGGGAGCTGGCGCCGAGCGTACCGCTCCTCGCCAACCTCGGGGCGGTGCAGCTCAACTACGGCTTCGGCCTCGCCGAGTGCCGCGCGGCGGTCGGGATGATCGGCGCCGACGCCCTGGTATTCCATTGCAACGCCCTCCAGGAGGCGATCCAGCCGGAGGGCCAGGCCGATTTCTCCGGCCTCCTCGCCAAGATGGCTGCAGTGGCCGCCGAGCTCGAGGTTCCGGTGATCGCCAAGGAGGTTGGCTGCGGCATCTCGGGCGCCACGGCTCGCGCGCTGGTCGAGGCCGGCATCCGGATCGTCGATACCGCCGGGCTCGGCGGCACCTCGTGGGCCCGGATCGAGGCCCGGCGGGCCGGCGACATCCCCCTCGGCGAGCTGTTCGCCGACTGGGGCATCCCGACCCCGGAGTCGATCCGCCAGGTGGCGGCGGTGCCCGGGGTGACCGTGATCGGCTCCGGCGGGCTTCGCAACGGCCTCGACGTCGCCAAGGCGATCGCGCTCGGCGCCGACCTCGCCGGCATGGCCTACCCTTTCCTCGAGGCCGCCACCGAGTCGGCGGAGCGGGTCGCGGAGCGCGTCGATCGGATCGTTCACGAGCTTCGGATCGCCATGTTCTGCGTCGGCGCCCGGACGCTCGCGGAGCTCCGGCGGGCGCCCATCCACCAGGTTACCCCTACCAGGCAAACCCAGCAGATCCAGGAGAGACCGACGCCATGAGCAAGATCAACCCGGTCGTCCTCGCCCGCACGCGCCGGGAGGAGCTGATCCAGGCCCTGGTCGACCGCGACCTCGGTTTCCATCAGCTCCCCCGAGACCTCGCCGCCGACGAAGCGGCCGAGATCCGTCGCCTCGCCCTGGAGGAGGTCGCCGGCTCCTCGCTGGTCAAGACCGGCTCCTACGCTCTGGACGCCTCGCGGGCGGCGCTCCGCAACTGCGAGAACTTCGTCGGCGCGGCCCAGATCCCAGTCGGAGTGGTCGGGCCGGTAGCGGTCCGCGGCGAGGCCTTCGACGGCGAGACCTTCGCTCTGCTGGCGACCACCGAGGCGGCTCTGGTGGCGAGCACGAACCGCGGCTGCGCCGCGATCCGGCGGGCCGGCGGCGCCACGGTCCGGGTCGAGGACGTCGGGATGACCCGCGCGCCGGTCTTCCGCACCTCCGGGATCGACGAGACCCGCAGGTTCCTCGACTGGATCGCCCGACACGAACCGGAGATCCGGGCCGTCGCCCAGGGCACGAGCGAGTATCTGAAGCTGCTCGACATTCGCCCTTACAGCTTCGGCACCACCACCTTTCTGCGCTTCCGCTTCACCGCCGGCGACGCCATGGGCATGAACATGGCGACGATCGCCTGCGACCGGGTGGTGCGGGAGCTCATCGAGCCGGGCTCGGGCGTCGAGTGCGTCGCCCTCTCCGGCAACTACTGCGTCGACAAGAAGCCCGCCGCAATCAACTTCCAGGAGGGCCGGGGCAAGCGGATCTTCGCCGAGGTGGTGCTGCCCAGGGAGGTCCTGGCAGAGACGCTGAAGACCGACGCCCGGGCCCTGCTCGAGGTCCAGTACCGCAAGAACCTCCTGGGCTCGATCGCCGCTGGAGCCGCCGGTTTCAACGCTCACTTCGCCAACGTCCTTGCGGCCTTCTTCATCGCCTGCGGCCAGGACCTGGCCCACGTGGTCGAGGGCTCGATGGGCGTGACCTGCGTCGAGGCGCGCCCGGACGGCGCGATCTACGCCTCGATCTTCCTGCCGGCGGCGCCGGTGGGCGCGGTCGGCGGCGGCACCGCGCTAGACACCCAGTCCGAGGCGCTGGCGCTGATGGGCGTGGCGATCGACCCCGAGCGCCCGGGCTGGGCGGTCCAGCGCCTGGCCGAGATCCTCGGCGCTACGGTCCTGGCGGGGGAGCTCTCGCTGCTCGCTGCCTTCACCTCCGACGACCTCGCCCGAGCCCACGAGCGGCTGGGCCGGGGAGAGCTGCCGGCCGGCGGGCCGCTGGCGGTGTGATCGACGGGGTGCGGCCAGGGGGCTGCGCCGGCGGGTCGCCGGGGGGCTCCGGTGCCGCGGGTCGCACCCCAGGCCTACCCGGGCCCAGGCTCCTGCTTCCATGGTCACCGTCTCCGTCCCCGGCAAGCTGATCCTGATCGGTGAGCACGCGGCGGTCTACGGTCGGACGGCCCTGGTCGCGGCAGTCGGGCTTCGGCTGAGGGTCGCCGCTCGGGAGGGGCAGCCCGACGCCGCAGCCGCGGTCCGCATCCGCCTGCCGGCGTCGGGGGCGGAGGCGAGCCTCTCCTGGGCCCAGCTTTTCGAGCGGGCGCAGCGGGCGCGGGAGGCCTGGGCGCGATACGACCGGGACCCCGGGCCCGCCACCTTCGCCGCCCTGGCGGCGCCGATCTCCGAGCCCGCCGGCGACTCTTCGCTCCACCTCCTGGAGCTGGCTCTCGGCGAGGCCGCCCGGGAGCTCGGGGAGGAGGATCCGGCGGGCCTCGGGCCGGTCGATCTCGAAGTGGCTTCCGAGATCCCCGTGGGCTCGGGCTTCGGCAGCTCGGCGGCTGCGTCGGTCGGGGTGGCGATGGCCTACCTGGCCTTGCGCGGCGCCGCGATCGACCCCGGCCGCCTCCACCGGGTGTCGCTCGAGGTCGAGCGCCGCCAGCACGGCTCACCTTCCGGAGTCGACAACGCCACCGTCATCCACGGCGGCATCCTCCAGGCCCGGCGCCTGCCGGCGGGCGAGGTCGCCGTCGAAGCAGCGGCGGTCCGTTCCCGGCTCATCCAGGGCCTGCGGGTGGTGGGCACCGGGCGGCCCGCCGAGGCGACCGGTACGGTGGTCGCCGCGGTGCGGGCCCGCCGCGACCGGGAGCCAGCCCGGATCGAAGGCGTCCTCGATCGGCTCGGCGAGCTCAGCCATGCGCTTCGGGAGGAGCTGGGCCGGGCGG
>DATKCC010000026.1:0-20465 GCA_035513375.1 Thermoanaerobaculia bacterium
CTGCTCAAGCTCGGTGGCAGCCTGATCACCGACAAGGAGCGGCCGGACACGGCTCGGCGAGAGGTGATCCGCCGGCTGGCGGGCGAGATTGCGGGCGCCCTCCGTGGCCCGGGAGCCCTCCGCCTGGTGCTGGGTCACGGCAGTGGCTCCTTCGGCCACACCGCAGCCGCCCGCTTACGGCTGGGCGCCGAAAGCCAGGGCGAGGGGGGGCCGGAGGGCGTTTCGCGCGTTCAGGAGCGGGCCGCCGCCCTACACCGCCAGGTCCTCGACGCTCTCCTCGCCGAAGGCGCCAGCCCTTTTTCCGTGGCCCCCTCGAGCGTCCTGGTGGCAGCGGGCGGGCTGCCGGTCCGCTGCGAAGCCGAGCCGCTCCTTCTTGCCCTCGAGGGGGGGCTTCTGCCGGTCGTCTACGGCGACGTGGTCATGGACCGTGAGCGGGGGTACGCGATCGCCTCGACCGAGGCGGTGTTCCTGGCCCTCGCCGAGGAGCTGGGACGGCACGGAGTGAGGATCGCGCGGGCGCTCTGGGCCGGGGCGACCGACGGCGTGCTGGGGCGGGGCGGCGAGCGCCTGGAAGAGGTCCGCGCAGACGCCGCCGAAGCGGCGCTCGCCGCGGCCGGCGGCGCCGCCGGCACCGACGTGACCGGTGGCATGCGGCACCGTCTCGAAGCGGCCCTCGAGCTCGCCCGCCGCGGCGTCCCGTCCCTGGTCTTCGACGGCGGCGTCCCCGGCCGTCTTGCCGCCGCCCTACGCGGTGAGCTCGCCCCGGGGACCCGGGTCGTACCCGGCTCCGGCTACCGCCGGGCGGTCCGGTAGCGAGCCGCGGCGATCAGGTCCCCGGCGGCCGCGCCCAGGGAGAAGCCGACCTCGCGCGCCGTGCGGGCGATGATCCGCCGCTTGTCGAGCAGACCGAGGCGGTGGCGTTCCGGAAACGGGTCGCAGCCTCGGGCCTCGATCCGGTCCAGCGCCTCCTCGTAGATCGCCACGATCAGGGTCAGGATGAAGGCGCAGTCCCGTGGCAGGGCGCCGCCGAGGCTCCCCAGCAGGGCGCGGCCCCGTTCGAGGTGGTCGCGCGCGCGCACACCCAGCTCGGCCAGGAGCGACCGCACCTCGGGGCTGGCCGCCCCCCGTGCGAGGTCCCGCCGCAGCATCTCCTCGGTGACCCCGGAGCCTTCGAGGTCGTCCGCGGCCAGGTAGAGGAGACCCCGGTCGCCGGCCGCGAGGTCCTGCGGCAGGTCGCGCAGGATGTGGGTGAGGTAGGCGAAAAGACCGAAGTGCCGGCCGCAGCCGACGAGGTCGAACCCCTCCTGAGGCTCGTAGCGCGGCGCCGCCTCCGGCCCGACCGGGGCCGCCCGGCCCTCGGTCCACCTCTCGGCGGCGCTCTCGTCAGGGCTCGCCGTGAGGAGCAGCAGGTAGATGGTGGTCGGAGCCACGGTGGCCCCTTCGGCATAGGCCAGGAACTCCCGGTAGGTACCGAAGCGCCGATCCTCGAGGTCGCGCTCCATGGCGGCGAAAAAGCTCAGCCAGAGACCGGCGGGGACCCGGAAGCTCCGGTGGGCATCCTCGCAGGCCAGGAGCAGTGCCCGGGCCGAGACGGCGTCCTCCAGCCCGGCGAGCGCCCGGCCCGCCGACTCCGGCGGCTCGCCCGCCCCGACCGCCGCGATCGCCCGCCGCCAGGCATCGACCTCGGCGCGAACGAGCTCTCGCTCCGGCGGCGGCACGGCGCTCCGGGCGCACAGCTCGTCGACGCGGTCGTCGACCCGCCGCATCACCGCGTAGTAGGCGCAGAACGCCCGGAAGCGGACCGGATCGGCGAAGAACCTGCTGGTCAGGTAGAGGTTGTTGAGGTCCCGGCTGGCGATCGACTCCGCGAGAGCGTAGGCGTCACGGAGCGGGTCGGAACCGTTCATCGGAGCGGCGCTGCGAGGTGGACTCGGTGAAATAGCGTATCACCGGATCGCGCCACCCGGGTCATCGGCGAGCAGCGCTGCGCGGCGGCCGGCCCTCAGTCGCTCCCGGGCGGCTCATAGCCGAGCTCGCTGTGGAGGTAGGCCAGGGTCGCGGCCCTCTTGTCGGGCTCGGAGCGCAGGTGCTCGATCAGGCCCTCCGCCGCCGCGAACAGGTCCAGGCCGAGGCGCTCCTCGAGGCGGGCGACGTAGGCTCGGCGGTTGCGCTCCGCGAGCCGGTCGCGCCGCCAGTCGGGATCCCAGAGCTGGGAGAGATCCTCGGCGACCGGATCGCCGGCGAGCTCGCGCCATTCGCCGGCGTCGAACCAGATCCCCCCGCAGTGGGCGCACCGGTCGAGGTAGAAAGCCTCAGCCTCGCCTCCCCGCCCGTGGTCCTCGCGGTGCTCCTCGATCGGCGCCCGCACCAGGATCCGGCGGCAGTCCGGGCACAGCCCGCCCCGCAGGTCGACCTCGTGGTCCGGCGGCGAGGCGTCGGCCGGGTCGAGCTCGAGCCGGCCGGCGCGGGCCTCCACCTCGGTAACCTGGTCGCGGGTCAGCCAGAAACCGTGGCATCGGGTGCACCGGGCGGGAACGACCGGCGGCGGCTCCCCCTTGCCCGGACGGTAGACCATCGTCTGCTGGCGCTCGAGGGTCTCCTCGCGGCACTTCGGGCAGGTCAGCCTCTCCACGGTCGGCTCTTCCCCCGGCTCAGCGATCCAGCAGGTAGCGGGCGATCACCAGCCGCTGCATCTCGCTCGTGCCCTCGTAGATGGTGGTGACCCGGACGTCGCGGTAGAGGCGCGCGATCTCGTACTCCTCCGAGAAGCCGTTGCCGCCGTGGATCTGCTGGCTCTGCCAGACCGCCCGGTTGGCCGCTTCGGAGGCGAAGACCTTGGCCTCCGATGCTATGCGGCCCGCCTCGGGCGCGGCCTCCGAAGCGGCGGCATAGTAAGTGAGGAGGCGCGAAGCGGCTAGCGAGGTGGCGATCTCGGCGATCATGAACGCGACCGCCTGGTGGTGCGCAATCGGGACCCCGAATTGGACCCGGTCCCGGGCGTAGCCGACCGCCAGCTCGAGCGCCCGCTGATGGATCCCGACCGCCTGGGCGGCGATCCCCAGCCGCGAGTGGTCGAGCGTGGCGAGAGCGATCTTGAAGCCCTGCCCCTCCTCGCCCAGGAGGTTTGCCGCCGGCACCCGACAGCCGTGGAAGACGAGAGAGGCGGTATGGGAGGAGCGGAGGCCGACCTTCTCCTCCCGCGCCCCCACCTCGAGGCCAGGGGCCTCCGCCGGCACGACGAAGGCCGAGATGCCGCGCTTGCCCGCCTGGGGGTCGGTCCGGGCGACGACCACGTACCAGCGGGCGTGGCCGGCGTTGGTGATCCACGCCTTCTCGCCTTCGAGCACCCAGTCGCCACCGTCGCGGACCGCCCGGGTGGCGAGGCTCGCGGCGTCGCTGCCGGCGCCCGGCTCGGTGAGGGCGAAACCGCCGAGGGCGCCGCCGGCGAGCTCGGGCAGGACCCGGCGCTTCAGCTCCTCGCTCCCGAACCGGGCGACCGGCCAGGCGCAGACCGAGCTCGTGACGCTCACCGTCACCGCCACCGAGGGCGAGCGGCGGGCCAGCTCCTCGATGGCGATGCCGTAGGTCACCGGGTCGAGCCCGGCGCCGCCGTAGGCCTCGGGCACCAGCATGCCCAGGAGCCCGAGGCCGGCGAGCTCGGCCACGACCTCCGCCGGGAAGCGGTGCTCCCGGTCGCGCTCAGCCTCGCCCGGCGCGATCCGCTCCTCGGCGAACCGGCGCACCTGCTCGCGCAGAAGGTCCTGATCCTCCGAGAGGGAGAAATCCACGGACTCCTGAGCTTCGGCCACGGTCATCTCGGATCCCGCCATCGCCTGAAGCGGCCGACCTCCGTGTCGGCCGAGACAGAGCTCGGCCGCTTCAGGCGCCGGTGCCAGTCACAGCCGGTTGATCACCCAGTCGGCTACGACCGTCTTCTGGATCTCGGTCGTGCCCTCGTAGATCTCCGTGATCCGGGCGTCGCGGAAGAAGCGCTCGACGTTGTACTCGCGGGTGTAGCCGTAGCCACCGTGGATCTGGAGGGCCTTGGTCGTCACCCGCTGGGCCATCTCGGAGGTGAAGAGCTTGGCCTGGGCGGCTTCGAGGGTGTAGCGCTTCTGGTGCATCTTGGCCCAGGCGGCCTTCCAGGTGAGCAGGCGCCCGGCGTCGAGCTCGGTCGCCATGTCCGCGAGATAGAACTGGATCGCCTGGAGGGCGGCGAGCGGGCGGCCGAACTGCTCGCGCTCCTGGGCGTAGGCGAGGGCCTCCTCGAAGGCCCCCTGGGCGATTCCGACGGCCTGGGCGGCGATTCCGATCCGGCCGCCGTCGAGGGTCGCCATGGCGATCTTGAAGCCCTCCCCTTCCTCCCCGAGGCGCCGGGAGGCCGGCACCCGCAGCCCCTCGAAGGCGAGCTCGGTCGTTCCCGAGGCGTTGACCCCGAGCTTCACCTCGTGGCTGCCGTGACTGTAGCCAGGGGTCGAGGCGTCGACCAGGAATGCGGTGATCCCTTTGTGCCCCTTCGCGAGGTCGACGGTGGCGAAGACCAGGGCGATGTCGGCGTGGGTGCCGTTGGTGATGAAAACCTTGTTGCCGTCCAGGACGTACTCGTCCCCGTCGCGCCGGGCGGTCGTCCGGAGGCTCGCGGCATCGCTCCCGGCACCCGGCTCGGTCAGGGCGAAGCAGCCGAGCTTCGCGCCGCCCGCGAGGGGGGCGAGGACCTCGCGCTTCTGCTCGTCGCTACCGAACTGGAGGATCGGGTCGCAGACCAGGGAGTTGTTGACCGACAGGATCACGCCGCTCGTGGCGCAGACCCGGCTGATCTCCTCGATCACCAGCGCATAGGACAGGACGTCCATGCCGGCGCCGCCATGCTCCTCCGGTACCGCCACCCCGGCGAGACCCAGCTCGCCGGCCTGGTCGAAGAAGGCGCGAGGGAACTCGCCGGTCTCGTCGATCTCCTTCGCCCGCGGCCGCACCACCTCCTCGGCGAACCGCCGGACAGTCTCCCGGAGCAGCTTCTGCTCCTCGGATAGCTCGATGCGCATGACAGGGATGCTAGCAGACGCCGGAGCGCCCGCCATCGCCGCCGGCCGGAGGCACAGGCCCCTGGTAGGGTGGGCCTTGGCCCACCGGTCTAGGCCGCGGCGATCGCGGAGCTTTCGGCGGATCCTGCTGGTGGGCCAAGGCCCACCCTACTCAGAACCCCAGACCGCGCGTGCGCTTTCCCAGGCGGTTGCGATGGAGGCGGTCGACGGCGAGGCGCAGGGCCTCGTGGCGCCCCTTCTCGTCGACGTCGCGGGCGTCGATCTCCAGGTCCCAGCGCACGTCCGCGGTGTCCTCCACCCGGACCGACCAGCGCCCCTTCCTCGGGTCCCAGCGGCCCAGTGGGGCCCCGGCCAGGTTCCACCCCGGCGGCAGGTAGCTCCGGAGCTCCACTTCCGTGTAGACGAACGGTGCATCGACGGTCGTCGCCATGGTTCTCGATCCTCTTTGGATGCGGCCCGGCCGGCCGTTACGCCTGCGGCGCGCCGGCGCCGACCCGACTACCGGGCTTCTCGGCTCGCCCGGCCTCCCGACAGAGCGGGCACTCCTCGGGACGCCACACCGGCAGCTCCAGCTTCAGCAGGTGGAAGAAGGGGACGTCGAAGGGCGCCTTCTCGCCGCTGCGGTCGACGATCGCACCGACCGCCGCCACCCGACCACCGGCCGCTTCGACCGCCGCCGCCGCTTCGCGGGTCGACCTGCCGGTGGTGACCACGTCCTCGACGACCACCACCCGCTCGCCCGGCTCCAGCCGGAAGCCGCGGCGCAGGCTCATCAGCCCGTCCTTCCTCTCCGAGAAGCGGAACGGCACCCCGAGCGCCTCGGCCACCTCGTGGCCGATCACCACTCCGCCCAGCGCCGGGGAGAGCACGCTCGCAGGTCGCAGCGACGCCAGCAACCGCGCCAGCGCCCGGCCCACCCGCCGCGCCCGCCGCGGCTCCTCGAGCAACAGGGCGCACTGTACGAAGGCCGGCGAGTGGAGCCCCGAGGAGAGCTCGAAATGGCCCCGAGCGAGGGCGCCGCATTCGCCGAGCAGCGCCTCGGTCTCCTCCGCGCTCAGCCGCTCGAGCGTCACGTGTGGTCCTCCCGCCGGATCTCGTACTGGTCCATCTTCTTGTACAGGTTCGAGCGCGGAGTATCGATCTCGGCGGCGGTCTGGGTGACGTTCCAGTCGTTCTCGTCGAGCTTCTGGAGCAAGAACATCCGCTCGGCCGCCTCCCGGAACTCCCGCAGGGTCTTGATCGAGGTCAGGCTCGACGACAGCTCCGGGCGGGCGCCGCCGGTCGCCCGGAAGACATCGTCGCGCGTGATCTCCGCGCCCGGCGCCAGGATCAGCAGGCGCTCGACGAGGTTCTTGAGCTCGCGGACGTTGCCCTTGAGCGGCAAGCCCTTGAGGTGCTCGACGGCCTCTTCGGTGAATGGCTTCGGCCGGTAGTTCGCCTGGCCCGAGTAGCGGCGGACGAAGTACTCCACCAGCACCGGTAGATCCTCCAGGTGCTCGCGCAGCGGCGGCGTCCGGATGGGGACGACGGCCAGGCGGTAGTACAGGTCGTCCCGGAAGCGGCCGGCGGCGATCTCCGCCTCGAGATCGCGATGGGTTGCGGCCACCACCCGGACGTCCACCCGCACCGTCTTCTCCGCCCCGACCGGCTCGACGTCACCGTTCTGCAGCACCCGCAGCACCTTGGCCTGGGTCCGGGGCGACATGTCGCCGATCTCGTCGAGGAAGATCGTCCCGCCGTCGGCGGCCACGAACTTGCCCGTCTGCCGCCGGACCGCACCGGTGAAGCTCCCTTTCTCATGGCCGAAGAGCTCCGACTCGATGAGCTCGTCGGGGATTGCGGCGCAATTGACCTGGACGAAGGGGCGGTCGGCCCGGGGGCTCGCCAGGTGGATAGCCCTGGCGACGAGCTCCTTGCCGGTGCCGCTCTCGCCCAGGATCAGGACCGTGGCCGCCGTGGGCGCCGCTTTCGCCACCGTCTCCCGAAGGCGCTTCAGGGCCGGCGAGGAGCCGATGAGCACGTCCGGCTCGTGGCGGAGCACCCGGTTCTCCGAGTGCAGCCGGTGGGCCTCGATGGCGTTGCGCAGAGTGACCAGGACGCGCTCGCGCTGCAGCGGCTTCTCGAGGAAGTCGTAGGCCCCACGCCGGGTCGCCTCTACCGCCGTCGACACGTCCCCGTGGCCGGTGACTATGATGACCGGCATGTCGTAGCCGCGCTCCCGGACCGAGGTCAAGAGCTCCAGGCCGTCGATCTCGGGCATCTTGATGTCCAGTAGCACCGCGTCCGGCGCCCGGTCCGCCAGCCGTGCGAGGGCCGCCTTGGCTCCTTCGGCCTCCTCGACCCGATAGCCCTCGTACTCGAGGATCATCCGCAGGCTCTCGCGAATCGAGGCCTCGTCGTCGACCACCAGGACGGTGGCCTTGGAAGGATCGTTCGCCATTGCGCGGCCGACTCTACTCCGGCTCGACTACTCGGGCTTCTGCGGGAAGACGAACAGGGGCTGGGCCTCCTCGCCGTTGACGAACCGGCGCAGGTAGAGCCGCAGCCGCGCCCCCGCGCGCGCCGACTGGATCGCCTGCTCGAGCTCCGCGACGCTCGTGACCGCCCGGCCGTTGACCTCGGTCAGAACGTAGATCACGCCGTCGTTGCGCACCCCCTCGTCCCAGAGCGGGCTGGTCGGCGCGACCGAAGTGATCCAGACGCCGTCGACCTCCTCGGGCAGGCCGTGGATCTGGCGGTTGCCGGATGAGAGGTCCTGGTAGCGGATGCCCAGCCAGTCGATACCGCTCTCCTCGCTCTCCGCCGGCGCGGCCGCCCGCTCGAGCTGACTCGGCCGCTCGCTGAGCTCGACCGTGACCCGTTCGCGCTTGCCGTCGCGCAGGATCAGTAGGGCCACCGACTCGCCGGGTCCCTGGGCCGAGACGTAGTCGATCAGCCCTCGCGTGCTCTCGACCGGCTCGCCGTCCACCTCGAGCACGATGTCGCCGTGCTGGACGCCGGCCCGGGCCGAGGGCGTGCCGGCCTCGACCCGGGTCACCAGGACGCCGGCGGGCGCCTCGAGCCCGAAGGCTTCGGCGATCTCGTGGTCGACCGCCTGGATCACCACCCCCAGGTAGCCCCGGTGGACCTCGCCGGTATCCCGGAGCTGGGGCAGGATCTGGCTCAAGGTGTTGATCGGCACCGCGAAGCCGATGTTCTCCGCACCCCAGTTGATCAGGGTCGCGATCCCCACGACCTGCCCCTGGAGGTTCAGGAGCGGCCCGCCGGAGTTGCCGAAGTTGATCGCCGCGTCGGTCTGGATGAAGTTCTCGAACGAGCTGTCCAGCACGCCGAGGGCGCGGCCCTTGGCGCTGACCACCCCGACCGTAACCGTCTGATCGAGGCGCAGAGGGCTGCCCACGACCATGACCCACTCGCCGACCCGGAGCACCTCGCTGTCGCCCAGCTCGAGGTAGGGCAGGGTGCGGCCGGCATCGATCTGGAGCAGCGCCACGTCGGTCGCGGTGTCGGTGCCCGTGACCTCCGCCGGGTACCTGCGATCGCCCAGGGTCACCGTCACCTGGTCGGCCCCCTCGATGACGTGGTTGTTGGTCACCACCAGCCCGTCGGCGCTGATCACGAAGCCGCTGCCGGTGGAGTCCTGTCGGAACTGCGGGTCGCGCTCCCGCTGGGGACCCTCGCGACGCGGGCCGAAGAAGAACTCGAACGGATCGACCTGGCGCGAGCCGGGCGACCGGTCGATGCGTGTGGTCTGGATCGAGACCACCGCCGGGCGAACCGCCTCGGCCAGGGCCGCGAAGTCCGGCAAACCCGCCGGCGCGCCGACGACCGCCGGCAGGCGAACCGGCCCGGGGCCGTCGTCCTGGGCGGCGAAGCCCGGGGAGGTCGTCGTGAGGCCCGCGGAGAGGACGAGGCCGAATAGGGCGCCGGCCGAAATCAGGACGAGAGCCGTGATCTGGCGGCCATGAGCGGAGCTGCGAGGGTCGGTCATAGCGCCTCACTCTAGCAAGAGGACTGCCACTGGTAGGCAAGAACGACCCGACTTCGCCCGCTGATTGAGTCGAGTGCCATTCTGGCCTGTCCGCGGGAATGTCCCGGCCTTGCCGCGGCGTTGAGTCCTTCCCCGGCGACCTGCTACACTTCGGGGCCGGGGTCGTCAGGCTGGGCCTGGCGGATGGATTGAGTCCGTCCGCCCGATGGGCTATAATCGAGCCTGCAGGTCTGCCTCGACCCTCTAGGGAGTGGGCATCTCGCCCACTTTTTTTGTTGGTCGAAACGGCGGTGCGGGCGGGGCGCCACCCGGGCGGCCGACGAACGCAACGCGAGAGTGCGAACCACCGAGAGCATGACGACGACGAAGGACACCTGGTCAGCCAGTGGGCCGCAGGCCCCCCCCGGAGGGCGTGCCGGAGCGAGCGCGCCGCCTGCCAGCTCAGCGATCGGCCCCGAGCTCGAGCGCGAGCTCCAGGCCATCGCCGACGCGAGCGGCTGCGAGCTCGTCCACGCCGAGTACAAGGGCCACCTGCTGCGGCTGTTCATCGACCGGCCGGAACGGCCGAACGGGGTCGACCTCTCGGACTGCGAGACCGTATCGAAGCAGGTTTCGGCACTCCTCGACGTACTCGATTTCGCCCCCGGTCGCTACACCCTGGAGGTGAGCTCTCCGGGCCTGGACCGCCAGCTCTTCGGCCCTCGGGACTACCGGCGCTTCGCCGGCAGCCTCGCCCGGGTGACCCACCGGGACCCCGAGTCGGGCAAGAAGCGAACCGACGTCGGGCGCCTCGGCGAGTACCGGGAGCGCGGCGCCGGCGGCGGCCCGGAGCTCACGCTGGAGCTCTCCGACCGGAACGAGGCGTTGGTCCTCCCAGTCGAGGCCATCGAGATCGCCCGGCTCGAGATCGAACTATAGGAATTCTTGAATCGATGCCTCAAGCACAGCCCACCGACAAGGTCAACCTGAACCTCCTCCTGCAGCAGGTGGCGAGGGAGAAGGACGTGGACATCGACCGCTGGATCGGCGCCCTCGAGGATGCGATGGCCTCGGCGGCGAAGAAGCAGCACCGGATCAAGGAACCGGTGCGCTCGGTGCTCGACCGTAACACCGGCGAGTTCCGGGCCTTCATCGTCAAGCAGGTGGTCGCGGAGGTCGAGGACCCGCTGGCCGAGTGGACGGTCGAGGAGGCTCAGGAGCACAAGAGCGACGCCGCGGTCGGCGAGGAAATCCACATCCCGGTCTCGACCGAGGGCCTGGGCCGGATCGCTGCCCAGTCCGCCAAGCAGGTGCTCTACCAGCGCATCCGCGAAGCCGAGCGGGAGAACGTCTACAACGAGTTCATCGACCGGGTCGGTGAGGTGGTCAACGGCACCGTCAAGCGCTTCGAGCGCGGCGACGTCATCGTCGACCTCGGCCGCACCGAGGCGATCGTGCCGCGCCCCGAGCAGGCTCGCCACGAGCGCTACAGCCAGGGCGAGCGCATCCGAGGCGTGATCGTCGAGGTCCACAAGCAGCCCAAGGGCCCCCAGATCGTGATGTCGCGCACCGACCCGCGGCTGCTCGCCAAGCTCTTCGAGATGGAAGTTCCCGAGATCTACGATGGCACGGTGGTGATCAAGAACGCGGTCCGGGCCCCGGGCGAGCGGGCCAAGGTGGCCGTCGTCAGCCGCGAGCGGGACGTCGACCCCGTCGGCGCCTGCGTCGGGATGAAGGGCTCCCGCGTGCAGTCGATCATCCGCGAGCTCCGCGGAGAGAAGATCGACATCGTCGAGTTCTCCGACGACCTGGTGACCTTCGCCCAGGCGGCCCTCGCCCCGGCCCGGATCACCCGCGTCTCGGTCACCCACCACGGGGAGCGCCCCCACCTCGACGTGATCGTCGAGGACGAGCAGCTCTCCCTCGCGATCGGCCGCCGCGGCCAGAACGTGCGCCTGGCCTCCGAGCTGATCGGCGCGCGCATCGACATCAAGAGCGAGACCGACGTCAAGGGTGAGGTCGCCGACGCCCTGGCAAAGATGCTCCAGACCGCCATGGCCGAGAGCGATTCGGTGCGCGTGGCAGCGACCGTGGCCGAGGTCGAGCTGACCGACGCGCCGGGGATCGGGGCCAAGACCGCCGCGGCGCTGACCGAAGCCGGCTACGGTAGCCTCGAGAGCCTGTTGGCGACCACCCAGGAGGAGCTCCAGCAGGTCGAGGGGCTCGGGCCGAAGTCCGCCGCCAGGCTCCTCGGATGGGCCGCCGAGAAGGCCGAGGAGCTCGGCTACGAGGCGGCCGGCGAGAGCGCGGAGGCCACCTCCGAGGGCCCTGGCGCGGCCTCGGTCGGGGCCGCCACGCCCTCCC
Source organism: Thermoanaerobaculia bacterium (assembly GCA_035513375.1). GTDB lineage: Bacteria > Acidobacteriota > Thermoanaerobaculia > Multivoradales > DATKCC01 > DATKCC01. Next base: position 11,377 of record DATKCC010000026.1, read on the forward strand.
CGACGATGGACGACCAGGACTTCATGGCCGCCCTTTCCCGCGCCTTCCAGGAGAGCGAGCGGGAGCGCGGCGGTGAGGAGGGTGCACAGGCCGAGGAGGAGGCCACCCGAGCCGAGGACTGAGCGGGGCCGGCGCCCTGATCATCCCGGGGCACCGACCCCCGGGGCGCTAGGCCCGCCGAGTGGAACGGAGATGCCAGAGTAGAGAGGAATCGCGGAACGGATATGGGAAAGATTCGGGTACAGGACCTGGCGAAGATGATGAACGTTCCGAGCCAGGAGCTCGTCTTCAAGCTCAAGTCGATCGGGGTGCGCGTCGAGGGTGACGACGCCCAGATCGACACGGATACGCTCCAGGCGATCCTCCAGGGCAAGCAGCTCCCCCACCCCCGGGAGGTCATTCTCCGCGACGAGGAGGCCAAAGCGACCGCGGCGCGCACGCGCCAGGTTCCGCGGCGACGGCCGCCGCCGAGCCCGTTGCGCCCGACCCGCCCCCGGAGCGTGATCCACCGGGTCGACTCGCAGATCAAGTCGATGCCGGTCCGCGAGCGCCCCGCCAGGACGGAGGAGACGGAGACCCGAGCCCCCGAGAGACCCGCCGAGAAGGCCGCCGAGGCCGCTTCCCCGGCCGGCGAGCGGTCACCTGAGAAGGCCCCGGAGCAGACGGTCGAGGCGCCGGCAGCCGGTACCCGGCCCGAGCGGGTGCCGCCGCGCGAGGCCCCGCAGGTCGGCGCCGCCCGCCCGGCAGGAGCGCCGATCCCGAAGCCACCTGGACCCGCGACCGAGAAGCGCCCGCCGGCCGACGAGGGCGAGGAAGAGTCGCCGAAGCGGGTCAAGAAGAAGAAGCGGCGGACCGGGGCGGCGGTCGAGGATCAGGACCTCGCCGCCTATCGGGGGAAGATCGAGGACCTCGAGGAAGCCGAGGAGGGGGTGGCGGCAGAGGGCGCCGCGGAGCCGACCCGAGCCAAGCGCCGGGCCGAGCGGCGCCAGACCCAGGAGAAGCGCGACGAGGGCAAGGTGCTGGCCTTCAAGGAGCGCCGGCCCGCGGGGCCGGTGATGGTCTCCGAGCACATGACCGTCCGCGAGTTCGCCGACCGCCTGGGCGTCAAGGCCAAGGACCTGATCCAGCTCCTGTTCAAAAAGGGCGTGATGGCCAACATCAACCACGTGCTCGCTCCCGAAACCGCTCTCCAGCTCGCCGCGGAGCTCGGCGTCGAGGTGCTCGAGGTCTCCTTCGAAGAGGCGGTCCAGCTCGCCCACGAGGGGGCCCAAGGCGACGAGCCCGGCACCCGCGAGCCGCGGGCGCCGGTGGTCACCGTCATGGGTCACGTCGACCACGGCAAGACCTCGCTCCTCGACCGCATCCGCAAGAGCCAGGTGGCCGAGAGCGAGGCCGGCGGCATCACCCAGCACATCGGCGCCTACCACGTGACCCTGGGGGACCGGAAGATCGTCTTCCTCGACACCCCGGGCCACGAGGCGTTCACCATGATGCGGGCGCGCGGCTCGAAGGTCACCGACCTCGTGGTGCTGGTGGTCGCTGCCGACGACGGCGTGATGCCCCAGACCGTCGAGGCGATCGACCACGCCCGCGCGGCCGGCGTGCCGATCGTGGTCGCGATCAACAAGGTCGACAAGGCCAATGCCAACCCCGACCGGGTCAAGAAGGAGCTCGCCGACCGCGACCTGCTGGTCGAGGACTGGGGCGGCCAGGTGGTCGCGGTACCGGTCTCGGCGCTCAAGGGCGAGGGGATCGAAGCTCTCCTGGAGATGATCCTGCTGACCGCGGACCTCCTGGAGCTCAAGGCCGCTCCGGACATCCCGGCCCAGGGCGCGGTGCTCGAGGCCAGGAAGGAGATCGGCCGCGGCACCGTGGCGACCCTGCTGGTCCAGAACGGCACCCTCAGGGTCGGCGACGCCTTCGTCTCCGGCGCCACCTCGGGCCGGGTGCGCTCGATGGTCAACGACCTGGGCGAGCGGGTCAAGGAGGCCGGCCCCGCGACGCCGGTCGAGGTCGCCGGCTTCTCCGACGTGCCGGAGGCCGGGGACCTGTTCCAGGTGGTCCAGGACGAGTCACAGGCCCGGGAGATCGCCGAGTATCGCCAGCAACTGATGCGGCGCAAGGAGCTCCAGCCGACGACCGGCAAGCTCTCGCTCGAGCAGCTCTTCGACCGCATCCAGGAGGGCGAGGTCAAGGAGCTCCGGGTGGTGATCAAAGCCGACGTGCAGGGGTCGGTCGAGGTGCTCCGGGAGGCCCTGGTCAAGCTCTCGACCGAGAAGGTGCGGGTGCTGGTCATCCACTCGGCTGTCGGCGCGATCTCGACCAACGACGTGCTCCTCGCTTCGGCGTCCGACGCGGTCATCATCGGCTTCAACGTTCGCCCGGAGCGAATCGCCGTCGACCTCGCCGAGAAGGAGAAGGTGGACATCCGCCTCCACACGGTGATCTACGAGATCACCGACGAGATCAAGAAGGCGATGGTGGGGCTGCTCGAGCCGACGTTCGAGGAGGTCTCCCGCGGGCGCGCCGAGGTGCGGGAGATCTTCAAGGTGCCGCGGGTGGGCACGGTCGCCGGTTGCCATGTCGTCGAGGGCGTCCTCCCCAGAAACGCCCAGATCCGTCTGCTGCGCGACAACGTGGTCGTCTTCACCGGCCGGGTCTCCTCCTTGAAGCGCTTCAAGGAGGACGTCTCGGAGGTGCGGAGCGGCTTCGACTGCGGCATCTCCCTCGAGGGCTACCAGGACCTGAAGCCGGGCGACGAGATCGAGGCCTTCGTCCGCGAAGAGGTCGCCCAGACGCTCTAGGCCGGCCGTCGCCGCGCCGAGCGTAGGGTGCGGCCCTGCCGCACCGAGTCTTCGACATGTTCGTAGCCATCTCGATTTTCGAGCTCCACCTGCCGGAGTGTCGGAGCCTGAAGGGCAAACGCAAGGTGATCAAGGGCATGATCGAACGCATCCACCACCGCTTCCGGGTGTCGATCGCCGAGACCGACTTCCACGACCTGCACCAGCGCTCCGAGATCGCGGTCGCCGTCGTGTCCCGCAGCGAGTCGGAGCTCGATCGGATCCTCGCCGGCATCCGCGACCTCGTCGACGCCGTCGCACCCGAGGCGTTCCTCACCCGGTGGGAGCCGCAGATCCTCGAGGCCGAGCGATGAGCCGCCGGACCGACCGCGTGGGCGACCTGCTGCGAGCCGAGCTCTCGGACCTGCTCACCCGCGAGGTGGCGGATCCCCGGGTGCGCCTGGCCACCGTGATCTCGGTCGAGACCTCGCCGGACCTGCGCCACGCCGACGTCTCGGTGTCGGTGCTGGGCGCCGAAAGCGAGCGCCGCGAGGCGATCGAGGCGCTCCGCGGCGCCCAGGGGTTCCTGCGCTCCCGCCTCGCCCGCAAGGTTCGCCTCAGGAACGTCCCCGAGCTCCGGTTCCGACTCGATCGTGGCGCCGAGCACAGCCAGCGAATCTCCGACCTCTTGGAGAGCCTCCATGACGACGAAAGCGCCTGAAGCCCTGGTGGCGAAGATCCGCCAGGGGAACCGTTTCCTGCTGACCAGCCACGTGAGCCCGGACGGCGACTCGATCGGCTCCGCGCTGGGGCTGGCGCGGGTCCTCCGCGGCATGGGCAAGGGGGCGCTTGTCTGGACCAGCGACCCGGTGCCGGGGGTCTACCGCCATCTTCCGGGAGTCGACCGGGTGCACACGGGCCCCGAGCCGCCCGGAGGGTACCCCGAGCGCTTCGACGCCGTCGTCGCCCTGGAATGCCCGAGTCTCGACCGCTCGGGGCTGGACCAGCAGCTGGGCGTGCTGCCGATCCTCAACATCGACCACCACCTGGGCAACCAGCACTACGGTCAGGTCAACTGGGTGGACACCGCCGCGCCGTCGGTGGGCGAAATGGTCTATCGGCTCGCCCGGACCATGAACGTCACGCCTGACGCCGAGACCGCGAACCTCCTCTACATGACGATCGTCACCGACACCGGCGGCTTCCGCTTCTCGAACGCCACCGAGGCGGCCTTCGAGGCGAGCGCCCAGCTCGTGCGCGAGGGCGCCCGGCCGGAGCTGGTCGCGCAGTGGATCCACGAGAACCGGCCGGAGGCCGCGCTGCGCCTGCTGGCAGAGGTGCTGGCGAGCCTGGAGCTCCACGACGGAGGGCGGATCGCGACCGTGCTCCTCACCCGCGACATGCTCGAGCGCGCCGGCGCCGATCCCTCCCACACCGAGGGGCTGGTCGACTACCCGCGGACGATCGCCGGGGTCCAGGCGGTGGCACTCCTGCGTGAGCGCGAGGATGGCAATTGCAAGGTCTCGCTGCGCAGCCGGGGCGAGGTCGACGTCGAGACGATCGCCCGGAGCCACGGCGGCGGCGGCCACAGGAACGCCGCCGGCTTCGAGCTCGAGGGCAAGCCCGAGGCGGTGAAGCCGCGGATCGTGGCGGCGCTCGGGGAGGCCCTCGGAACCTGATGGACGGCTTGCTGCTCGTCGACAAGGAGCCGGGGCTCACGTCCCACGACGTGGTGCAGAACGTCCGGCGCCTCACCCGGCAGAAGAAGACCGGGCATTGCGGGACCCTGGACCCCAACGCCACCGGCCTGCTCCTGCTCACCCTGGGCAAGGCGACCCGGCTCACCCGATTCCTGATCCGGGCGCCCAAGGTCTATCGCGGGGTGATCCGGTTCGGCGTGACGACCGACACCTACGACTCGACCGGCGAAGTGGTCGCCGAGGCGCCGACCGCCGGGCTCACCCGGGATGCGGTCCTCGGAGCCATGGCGCGGTTCGTCGGCAAGATCGAGCACGCTGCGCCCCCCTACTCCGCCAAGAAGGTCCAGGGAAAGAAGCTCTACGAGCTCGCCCGGGAGGGCAAGGAGGTGCCGACCGAGACCAAGGAGGTCGCGGTCTACGAGTTCGGGCCGCTCGAGGGCCGAGACGGGGAGCTCGCCGGCGATCGGATCGGCTTCCGCCTGGCCTGCGCCTCGGGCACCTACGCCCGCACGCTCGCCTACGACCTGGGCCGGGTCCTCGGCTGCGGCGCTCACCTCGAGGAGCTCCGCCGGGTGCAGATCGGCCCGTTCGAGCTCGCCGAGGCGGTGACCCTGGCCGAGCTCGAGCGCCGGCTCGGGGACAGTGGAGGCCGCCAGGAACCGGGAGAGGGGGGGCCCCGGGCCGCGGCCGAACGGCTCGAGCTGGCCCTCGGCCCGGCCTGGGTACCGTTCGACCGCATTCCACTCCCCTTCGGCGAGATCACCGCCGACCACCAGCAGGAGGACCGGGTTCGCCACGGCCAGACGGTGCTGGTTCGGGAGCTCGAGGGCGAGGAAGGCGACTGGATCAAGTTGATGAACCGGCGCGACGAGCTGATCGCCGTGGGCACGGTGGTCGAGCGGATCGGGGAACGGGGCGTCGGGATCGTCCAGCCGAAGGTCGTATTCAACTGACGTGGTAGACTTGCGCCGATAAAGAGAAAGAGGAGAAGGATTTGGACACGCAAGCCAAGCAACAGGTCATCGAAGATCACCGGGTCCACGAATCGGACACCGGCTCGCCCGAGGTCCAGGTGGCGATCCTGACCACCCGGATCAACGAGCTCACCGAGCACTTCAAGGTCCACAAGCAGGACCACCACGGCCGCCGCGGCCTGCTCAAGCTGGTGGGTCAGCGCCGACGGCTGCTCGACTACCTCAAGCGCAAGGACCTGGGGCGTTACAAGACCACCATCGACCGACTCGGCCTCCGGAAGTAGGCACGCAGATTGCTCTTCCGAGTCGATCGAGCTGAGCCGCGAGATGCGTCCCGGCCGGCCCTCGGACCGTAGGGTGCGGCTTGCCGCACCGAAACGCGAACGCGGGCCGGGGCCTCGCCGTACCTCGCCCCATCCCGGCGCCCGCGGGAACGGGTCCCGCCGCCCCGCGGCCACGTCCCGGCGTCCCGCTCGCCCGACGATCCAGCGTCTGAAGCAAAGCGAAGCGAAATGAGAAAGAGAAGAGAGACGACGATGAAACTCACGACCCAAAGACGAGAAGTACCCCTCGGGGAGGGCACCCTGATCTTCGAGACGGGCAAGATGGCCCGGCAAGCGGGTGGCTCGACCCTCGTGCGCCTGGGCGACACCGTGGTCCTGGTCACCGCGACCATGGACACGGGCCGCACCAACCCGTACTTCCTCCCCCTCACCATCGACTACCGCGAGGCCACCTATGCCGGCGGCCGGATCCCCGGCGGCTTCTTCAAGCGCGAGGGCCGACCCTCGGAGAAGGAGATCATCACCTCGCGGATGATCGACCGGCCGCTCAGGCCGCTCTTCCCCGAGGGCTACCGCTACGAGACCCAGGTGATCGGCCTGGTGCTCTCGGCCGACGGCGAGAACGACCCCGACATCCTGGCGATCAACGGCGCCTCGGCGGCGCTCGCGCTCTCCGAGATCCCCTTCTTCGAGGAGCTCGGCGCGGTGCGGGTCGGCATGATCGAAGGGGAGATGATCTTCAACCCCACCAACAGCCAGCGCGACGTCTCGGACCTCGACCTGGTGGTCGCGGGCACCGAGCACGCCATCGTGATGGTCGAGTCCGGCGCCAACCAGCTCTCGGAAGAGACCATGCTCGACTGCATCTGGAGCGCCCATCGCGAGATCCAGAAGCTGATCGCCGCCCAGCGCGAGCTCGCCCGGGAGAAGGGCGTCGTCAAGCCCGAGTGGACGGCCCCCGAGCGCTTCCCGCGGGACCTCTACGAGCGGATCAAGGCCGACGTCTGGGAGCCGCTCTGGGCCGCCCTCCACACCGTCGAGAAGTTCGCGCGGCGTGAGGCGGTTCGAACGGTTCGAGACGGTTACCTCGACCAGAACTTCCCCGCCGACGCTCCGGAGGCCGACGCCGCGCAGCGCGGCTTGCGCGATGGGGCGAAGAAGGTGTTCTCCGCGCTCGAGGAGGAGGCTCTCCGTGAGGCGGTGCTCAAGAACCGCCGGCGCTTCGACGGCCGGGCGCTCGACGAGATCCGCGGAATCACGATCGAGATCGGCACGCTGCCGCGCACCCACGGCTCGGCGCTCTTCACCCGGGGCGAGACCCAGGCCCTGGTGACGGCGACGCTCGGCACTAGCCGGGACGCCCAGATCATCGAGGAGTACGAGGGGGAGACCCTGCAGAAGTTCCTGCTTCATTACAACTTCCCACCCTTCTCGGTGGGCGAGGTCAAGTTCCTCCGCGGGCCGGGCCGGCGGGAGATCGGTCACGGCGTGCTGGCGCGGCGGGCGCTGACCCCGCTGCTGCCCCACGAGGACGATTTCCCCTACACCGTGCGTGTGGTCTCGGACATCCTGGAGTCGAACGGCTCCTCGTCGATGGCCACCGTGTGCGGCGGCTCGCTGGCTCTGTTCGACGCTGGCGTGCCGATGCTGTCGCCGGTCGCGGGGGTGGCGATGGGCCTCATCCAGAGCGGCGACGACTTCGCCGTCCTCTCGGACATCGCCGGCCAGGAGGACCACTACGGCGACATGGACTTCAAGGTCGCCGGCACCGCCGACGGCATCACCGCCCTCCAGATGGACATCAAGATCGGCGGCGTGACCCGGGCGATCATGGGCCACGCGCTCGAGCAGGCCCGCCACGGGCGGCTCCACATCCTGGAGAAGATGGCCGAGGTGCTCGGCGAGCCGCGGAGCGGGCTCTCGCGCTTCGCCCCGCGCCTCTACACCCTGCAGGTGCCGAAGGACAAGATCCGCGACGTCATCGGCCCCGGCGGCAAGACCATCCGCTCGATCACCGAGGAGACCGGCTGCCAGATCGAGATCAAGGACGACGGCACGGTGATCGTGGCCTCGCCGGACGAGATGGCGGCGAAGCGGGCGATCGAGATCATCGAGCGCCTGACCGAGACGCCGGAGGTCGGCAAGGTCTACACCGGTCCGGTCCGCCGGGTCGAGGCCTACGGCGCCTTCGTCGAGCTCATGCCCGGCACCGACGGCCTGGTCCACATCAGCGAGCTCGCCCCCTACCGGGTCCGCGAGACCACCGACATCGCCCACGAGGGCGACGAGATGACGGTCAAGGTGATCAGCATCGACGAGCAGGGCAAGGTGCGCCTCTCCAGGAAGGCAGTGATCATGGAGTCCCCCGACTACGATCCGGCCCAGTACGAAGGGATGGGTGAGGAAGTTCCGGTTGGCGCCGGGGCCGGAGGCGGCGACCGCGACCGGGGCGGAGATCGTGGCCGGGGCGGCGCCGGCGGGCGCGACCGTGGCCGCGGCGGGCGGGGCGGTGGCGGCGGTGGCCGAGGCGGCTTCGGCGGCGGCGGCAGGGGCGGCGGCGGTGGCCGGAGCGGCGGCGGCGGCGGCCGCTACTGAGCCCAGCACCCAGGTTGTAGCCGGAAAGGGCGCCCGAGAGGGCGCCCTTTCGATTCCACCCCAACCCATTGGAAGCGGCCGAGCTCTGTCTCGGCCGGGGCGGGCGGGGGTGCCCTCGCCCCCCGAAAGGGGGGAGAGGGTCAGGGTGAGGGGGGTTACAATCCCCCCATGCCCCAACTCCCCGGCGTCGTACACCGCGACGCCCTCGTCCGCTGGCTCGACGACTACCTCGGCGCCCACGAGGGCAAGGACTTCGGCCCCAACGGCCTCCAGGTCCAGGGCAAGCTCGAGATCCGCAAGATCGTCACCGGAGTCTCCGCCTGCCTGGAGCTCTTCCAGAAGGCCCGCGAGCTCGGAGCCGACGCCGTCCTGGTCCACCACGGCATCTTCTGGGACGGCCTCTTCCCCACCCTCACCGGCATCCAGTACCACCGGGTAGCCGAGCTCATCAAGCACGACATCAACCTCCTCGCCTACCACCTCCCCCTCGACCGCCACCCCGAGGTCGGCAACAACGCCCTCGCCTGCCGCGCCCTCGGTCTCGAAGATCTCCAACCCTTCGGCGAAGCCGGCGGCCTCCCCGTAGGCTGGAAGGGCCACTTCCCCGCCCCGATCCCGGCTCAGGAGCTCATCGCCCGCTGCCGGAGCTTCTACGACCGCGAGCCCCTCGCCTTCCCCTCCGGCCCGGAGCAGGTCGAGACCGTGGGTGTCATCAGCGGCGCCGCGCAGAAGGCGTTCTGGGCCGCGATCGAC